>JBOICD010000080.1:0-10599 GCA_050739855.1 Pseudomonas sp. | reverse complement strand
GGCTTGCCCCGCGATGCGATGAGTCTGACACACTGCAATCGCGGGGCAAGCCCGCTCCCACAGCAAGCTCTCTCCCACAATCAGGAACGTTGATCGACCTGCAACACGCTGGCCTATAAGGCTATGCCAGACTTGTTCGGGTCTGTCGCGAGAATTAGATTAGCCAATAGTCACTGGCTTCAATCATAAGGGAAAAGCATGACGCTCACCGATCAGTCCACCCAGGTCCGCCCCGGCGAAGAACTCGATGCCGCTGTCATCGACCCTTATCTGAAGGCGCACATTGCCGGCCTCTGCGGCACGCCACAAATCAGTCAGTTCCCCGGCGGCGCGTCCAATCTGACGTACCTGGTGCAGTACCCCGAGCGCGAGTTCGTCCTGCGCCGTCCGCCGTTCGGCCACAAGGCCAAGTCGGCCCACGACATGGGGCGCGAGTTCCGCATCCTCAACCAGCTCAACAGCGGCTTCCCCTACTGCCCCAAGGCCTACGTGCATTGCACCGACGAGGCGCTGATCGGCGGCGAGTTCTACGTCATGGACCGGGTCAAGGGCATCATCCTGCGCTCGGACCTGCCGCCGGAGCTGGGCCTGGATGCCGCACGCACCGAGGCTCTGTGCAAGAGCTTCATCGAGCGCATGGTCGAGCTGCACCAGGTGGACTACAACGCCTGTGGCCTGGGCGACCTGGGCAAGCCTGAAGGGTACGTGCAGCGCCAGATCGAGGGCTGGAGCAGTCGCTATGAGAAAGCCCTGACTCCGGACGCGCCGCGCTGGGAAAAGGTCATTGCCTGGCTGCGCGAAAAGATGCCGGCCGATCATCCCAAGCCTGCCATCGTGCACAACGACTATCGCTTCGACAACGTCATCCTCGATGCCGACAACCCGATGCGCATCATCGGTGTGCTCGACTGGGAAATGACCACCATCGGCGACCCGTTGATGGACCTGGGCAACACCCTGGCCTACTGGATCGAAGCCAGCGACCCGGCACCGGTACAGCTGATGCGCCGTCAGCCAAGCAATGCCCCGGGCATGCTCACCCGCCAGCAGTTCGTCGACTACTACGCTGAACGCGCCGGAATCAGCATCGACAACTACGACTTCTACTACACCTACGGCCTGTTCCGCCTGGCCGGGATCGTCCAGCAGATCTACTACCGCTTCTTCCACGGCCAGACCCAGGACAAGCGCTTCGCCCAGTTCATTCAGATGAATACACTGCTGGAGCACATGAGCCTGCAGGTCATCGCCAAGTCCAGCCTCTGACGACTACAACAAGGAAAAGACCATGTCCAAGACCCAACTGTTCGACCTCGACGGCAAGATCGCCTTTGTTTCCGGTGCCAGTCGCGGCATCGGCGAGGCGATTGCCCACCTGCTGGCCCAGCAAGGCGCCCATGTGATCGTTTCCAGCCGCAAGCTCGATGGCTGCCAACAAGTCGCCGACGCCATCGTCGCCGCCGGCGGCAAGGCGACGGCGATTGCCTGCCATATCGGCGAGATGGAACAGATCAACGCCGTGTTTGCGGCTATCCGCGAACAGTTCGGGCGCCTGGATATCCTGGTCAACAACGCCGCGACCAACCCGCAATTCTGCAACGTCCTGGACACCGACCTTGGCGCCTTCCAGAAGACCGTCGATGTGAACATCCGCGGCTACTTCTTCATGTCGGTCGAAGCCGGCAAGCTGATGCGCGAAAACGGCGGCGGCAGCATCATCAATGTGGCTTCGATCAACGGGGTATCGCCAGGCGTGTTCCAGGGCATCTACTCGGTGACCAAGGCGGCGGTGATCAACATGACCAAGGTCTTCGCCAAGGAATGTGCGCCATTCGGCATTCGCTGCAACGCCCTGCTGCCGGGCCTGACCGACACCAAATTCGCCTCGGCGCTGGTCAAGAACGACGCCATCCTCAATACCGCGCTGCAGCAGATCCCGCTCAAGCGCGTGGCCGACCCGAAAGAGATGGCCGGTGCAGTGCTGTACCTGGCCAGTGACGCCTCGAGCTACACCACCGGTGTGGCATTGAACGTAGACGGTGGTTTCCTCTCCTGATTGCTGAGCGGCATCAAGGAGCAAGCCCGCGCCGCTCTGCCAGCAGCTGCTGGATCACTTGCTCCGGGGTGTGCACGCCGACGACCACCAGGCCCTGGGCGGCGGCGCGCTGATTGTCGGGGATTGGGCATGAACGGCCGTGGCGCCCATCAAAGGTACAAGCACAAACAATGACTGGATGCGCATAGTGTTCTCTTGGTCTTGTGTGTCAGCGTTGGACAGGTGTGCTTTTCAACCACGTCTGGAAATGCAGACCGCCGGTGATCGCATCGGCGTCAGGCGTCAGCGAGCGATCATCGATCGTTGCGCCGAAATAAGCGGCCTGGGGATCGGCGATCACTTCGCGGGGGTCTTTTTGGTGCTGCAGATAACTGCGCACGAACTCGTCCAGCGGCTGACGGTCAGGCCCTGCGACCTCAACGGTGCGATTGACCGCAGGCTTGTCGACAAGCTCGGCCAGTACCTGGGCAACGTCGGATGAGGCTACCGGCTGCAGTGCCGCGGTGGTCACGCGCACACAGTTGCCGTCGGCACCGGAGTAGGCAATCGCGCCCATGAACTCGAAAAACTGCGTGGACCGCAGGATGGTATAGGGCACACCGGCGTGTTTGATCAGGCGCTCCTGAGCCATCTTGGCGCGAAAGTAGCCGCTTTCCTGCATGCGCTCGGTGCCCACCACGCAGAGTGCGATGTGGTGCTTCACCGCGCAGGCCTTTTCGGCGGCAAACAGATTGCGCCCGCAGGTTTCAAAGAAGCGCAGCACTGCAGCGTCTTCAAACGACGGCGAGTTAGCCACATCAACAACCACGTCAGCGCCTTCCAGCGCCAGCTCCAGGCCTTCACCGGTCAGGGCATTGACGCCGGTTTGCGGGGATGCGGCAAGCACCGCATACCCCTTCGCACGCAGGTTGTTGCACAACTGGGTACCGATCAGGCCGGTACCGCCGATCACAACGACTTTCATGGCTGAGTCTCCCGCAAAGTAGGCGGCGAGCGTGTCCGACGCCACGGGATGACTGCATTAGGTGGTAAGGGGCCCGCTCGTTGGTAGCGTTGCAACAACCCATGATAGTGCTTCGTGCACTGACGAGCGCAGGGGCGGATCAGTGGTTATCCCCTGTGGGCTTGCCCCGCGATAGCGGTTTGTCAGTCATATCGCAATCGCGGGGCAAGCCCGCTCCCACCGATGGTCTGGGCATCAAGCTCTAAGTCAAGACAGTTGCTCCCACAGGTCAGAAGCGCTCGTCCAGTATCGCCGGCAAGGTCAGTTCCCTGACAAAACTGGCCGACGACAGGCTCAGCGCCATGCGCACAACCTGGACCACATCGTGTACCGGGATCAACTGCCCCTCACCCTGCTGCTCAGCCACCTCGCGCGGGATAGCCAGGGAGTCATCGGTGTTCAAATAACCCAGGTTCAGGCAGGTAACCCCCAGGTGCTGCTGGCGATAGCCCTCGCGCAAGGCATCGGCAATGCCTCGCAGGGCGAACTTGGACGCGCCGAAAGTGACTTCCGGACGCCCGCTCCGGGTAAGCCCTGAGGTTGAGCCGGTGAGAATGATGCGCGGGCGGGCGCTTTGCAGCAGGGTCGGCAGCAGGCGCTTGATGACCAGCAGGGTCGCGGTGATGTTGCAGCCGACAATGGCTTCGATCTGCCCCTCGTCATCTTCGAGAAAGTCATACTCGGGGCCGAAAGCACGCTGTTCCCAGATCCCCAGGTTGTAGATCAAGGTGTCCAGCCCCTGCCCGGCTACCGCCTGTTCCAGCTGCTGCGCGGCTTGCCGGGGATGGGTCAGGTCAGCCGCAACCCATTGAACCTGCACTCCGGGTTGAGCGGCAAGCCCTTGCGGCTTGCTGCGCGACACGCCGATCAGGGTATCGCCAGCCTCTCCCAATCCCTCGATCAACGCCTTGCCCAACCCTTTGCTGGCACCTACCACCATGGTTCTCATCGCCTGTCTCCTGACGTGGCTTGCTGTTTGAGGCGGACATGCCAACAGAACGATGAGGGCTTGGCAAAGCGTCGACTGTATCCGGATGTGTAGCTACCAGCCGCTATGCCAGGTAGCGCCGGAACCACGCCAGGGTCCGCTCCCAGGCCAGCTTCGCCGCTGCTTCGTCGTAGCGCGGCGTGGTGTCGTTATGAAAACCGTGATTGGCGCCGGGATAGAAATAGGCCTCGAAGGTCTTGCCTGTCGCCTTCAGCGCCCGCTCATAGGCTGGCCAGCCCTCATTGATGCGGGTGTCCAGCTCGCCGTAATGCAACAACACCGGCGCCTTGATCTTCGCGACATCCTTGGTGTCCGGCTGACGGCCGTAGAAAGACACTGCTGCCCCCAACTCCGGATAGGCCACCGCCGCCGCATTGGCCACACCACCGCCGTAGCAGAAGCCGGTGATGCCGACTTTGCCGGTGGTGTGATCGTTCTTCATCAACCATTCGATGGCGGCAAAGAAATCGTTCATGAGCTTTTCCGGCTCTACCTTTTCCTGTAGCGCGCGGCCCTTGTCATCATCGCCCGGATAGCCACCCACCGAACTCAGGCCGTCGGGCGCCAAGGCAACGAAGCCGGCCTTGGCCAGGCGCCGGGCGACATCTTCAATATAAGGGTTCAGGCCGCGGTTCTCATGCACCACCACAACCCCGGGCGCCTTGCTCTGAACCTTGGCCGGGCGCACCAGGTAGCCACGCACCTGACCATGACCTTTGGGCGAAGGGTAAGTGACATACTCGGCGACAATATCCGGATCGTTCACCGCCACTTGCTCGGCCAGCGCATAGTTGGGACTCAAGGAGGCCAACAAGGCACTGGCGGTCATCCCGGCCAGGGTGAAGGCCGCTGCACGGTCGAGAAACTCACGGCGGTTGATCTGACCGTGGGCGTAGTAGTCATAGAGTTCGAGCAGTTCAGGAGCAAAGTCTTTGGCGGTGAGACGTTCCATGGGCGCATGCTCTGTGAAGTGAGTCAGGGGCACGAAAGTCTGATTCATTAAAGCAGGCTTGCCGGATCATGGCTGGGGGCGTGATGTATGTGTGTCGTCGTTGTGAAGCAGGAAATCGATCATTGCCCTGACCCGCGACGGCACATGCCGGGCATGGGGGTAGATGAGCATGAACGGTCGCGAGCAACCGCCGAAATCGCTGAGCACTTCCACCAGTTGCCCACTGTCCAGCGCCTGTTGCACGGTGAATCGATAGGCCTGCATCAGTCCGGCGCCGCTTTTCACCAGGGTGACGGTTGCCAGGAAGTCCTCCAGGCAGGTGTAGCTGCCTGAGGTTTGCAGCTCCATCGGTTTCCCCTCAACGCGAAAAGACCAGGTGCTGGGACGTCCGCTGCTGGGCAGTTCGAACTGGATGCATTCATGATCGAGCAAGTCCTGCGGCGTCCCTGGCGTCCCCGCGCGCCGCAGGTAGTCGGGCGTCGCCACCACCACCAGCTCGGCATCCTCCAGGCGGCGGGCGATCAGGTTCGAATCGGCAGGTTCGCGCCCGCGGATCGCCAGGTCATAGCCTTCATCGGCAAAGTCGATGTTGCGGTTGCTGACGTGCACATCGATACGCACCTGCGGATAGCGCTGACGAAACAGCGGCAGCCGAGGCAGCAGACGGTAATGGGCGTAGGGGGTCGGCATGCTGATGCGCAACAAACCGGACGGCACCACCTGTGAACCGCTGACCTCGCGCTCGGCATCGACCAGCTGCGTCAGGGCCTGACGGCATTGTTCGTAGTATCGGCGCCCACCTTCGGTCAGGCGCATCTGGCGGGTGGTACGCACGAACAAACGCACGCCCAGCCGTTCCTCCAGACGCGCCACCGAGCGGCTCACCGCCGCCGGGGTGATCCCGGCCTGAGTAGCGGCACCCGTGAAACTGCTGGTTTCAGCCGCCAGACAAAACAGCTCGGTACTGCCCAGTTGAAGATCATCGAAAAGGCGCGTCATGGTCGCTCGATTAGTTACATGGAGTATCTATTCAAGTTCCATGCGCACCATTTTTCAAGTGCTGCTTGCCAATTACAGTGAGCTCCACCTACCGGGCCTACCGCCCGGCCTTTTGGAGACATCGATCATGCAAGCCAGCAAAACCGTCATCGTCACCGGCGCTTCCAGCGGCCTGGGTTTCGCCATCGCCAAGGCCTACCTTGAGCGCGGCGACAATGTAGTGGGCAACGCCCGCACCCTGGCGCGATTGCAGGAGGCTGCGGCGAAATTGGGCAATCCGGCAAATTTCCTCCTGGTGGAAGGCGACATTTCCCAGCCGCAAACGGCTGAAAGACTGTTCGCCCAGGCCATTGAAGCCTTCGGCAAGGTCGACGTGCTGGTCAACAATGCCGGCATCTTTATCGCCAAGCCTGTGGCCGAGTACACCCCGGCTGACATCGAGGCCATCGTCGACACCAACCTCAAAGGCTTCGTTTATCCCGCCCAGGCGGCTGCACGGCACATGACACAAAACGGCGCCGGGCAGATCATCGCCATCACCGCTTCCATCGCCCTGCAACCCAATACCAAGGTGCCAGCGCTGCTGCCGGTACTGATCAAGGGTGGCTTGAACCAGGCGGTACGCGCCCTGGCGCTGGAGCTGGCGTCTGCGCAAGTACAGGTCAATGGCGTGGCGCCGGGGATCATTGAGACCCCACTGCATGGCGATGACCCGCAGGTCCGCAACGCGCTCAAAGCCCTGGCCCCGACCGGACAGATCGGTACCCCCCAGGACGTCGTTGATGCAGTGCTGTACCTGAGCGACTCGCGCTTTGTCACCGGGACCGTCATTGCCGTGGATGGTGGTTCGGCCACGGGTGTCTGGTAATCAGTCGGAGGAAAACAGTCATGCCCTATGTTCATATTCGGGTCACCGAGGAAGGCGTCAGCGCCGAGCAAAAGCGCGCGCTGATCGAAGGCACTACCGAGCTGTTGTTTCAGGTCCTGAACAAGCCACCGGCCTCGACCTTTGTGGTGATCGAAGAAGTGCCGACCGACAACTGGGGGGTCGGCGGTGAGACGGTGACGGCGCTGCGTAAACGTGAAAGACAAACTTCGGGCTGACCAGGGGTCGCGCTGCTGACTACAGATCCACTCATGGCTGATCTGTAGTCAGCGTTTGAGCCAATCTGCTAGCCTCAAACGCCCGCGACCCTGCAAACAGACCCCATTACACATGCCTCTCGCCCTGATCGGTAGCACCGTCGAACTCCAGCCCCTGCGCAGCGAGCACGCCCCTCACCTGCTGGCCGCCGCGGCCGATGGCGAACTGTGGAACCTCAAGGTCACCGCCGTTCCTGGTGCGGATACGGTCGAGCGTTACATCGCCACCGCCCTGGCTGGCCAGCAGGCCGGTACTGTGCTGCCTTTCGCCATCGTCCAGCGTGACAGTGGCAACGTGGTTGGCTCCACGCGTTTCTGGAAGATCGACCGGCACAACCGCAAGCTGGAGATCGGTCACACCTGGCTGAGCGCCTCGGTGCAGCGGTCCGGCGTCAATACCGAAGCCAAGTACCTGTTGCTCTGTCACGCCTTCGAAGTCATGCAGTGCGTGCGTGTGCAGTTCAGTACCGATGTGCTCAATGACCAATCCCGCGCCGCCATCCTGCGTATCGGCGCCGTTGAAGAAGGGATCGTCCGTCACGAGCGGATCATGCCTGACGGGCGCAAGCGCGATACCCGGCGCTTCAGCATCATCGACTCGGAATGGCCAGCGCTGAAGCAGCGTCTGCAGGGGCTACTCAGCCGCGTTTGAGGTGGTCTCCCCTGCCGCCAGCCAGGCCTTGATGAAATCGATCCAGGCCCGCACTTTGCGCGGCACGTGGCGGCTGGATGGGTACAGCGCATAGACATGCTGGCGCGGAAAACGGTAAGCAGGCAGCGCATCAAGCAGCTGCCCGCTGGCCAGGTCATCGGCCACCAGCCAGTCCGGCAGCAAGGCGACACCAGCACCCTGTACGGCGAAGGCGCGCAAAATCGAGGCATTGTCGGCGACCAGTAACGGCGTGCCTTGTGGTTCGAATAGCGCATTACCGCCCTGGACGCCGACCAGCTCCCAGCAATTGCTCTGCTCAAAGCGGCTGTGTACCAGTTGCGCCAGACCGGCAAGCTGCTGCGGGGCATTGATGATCGACTCGCCGTGGGCAGCCAGCAAACTCGGCGCCAATACCAGGCGCACGTCATAGGCCGCCAGGCACACGCCGCGATAGCTGGAGTCCTGGGCCTGGCCCAAGCGGATCGCGACATCGAAGCGCTCGCGCACCAGGTCAGCCTGGGCGGTGTGGGTTTCCAGGCGCACACTCAAGTCCGGGTGCTGCTGGCAGAACGCCTGAAGCGCCGGAGCAAGCACTTTCAAACCGTACTCCACCGTCGAGGTGATGCGCAGGCTGCCCTGCAAGCTGCCATGTTCTGCGCGGGCTTCATCGATAGCGATACGGGCGTGTTCAACCACCTGCAAGCAGCGCTGATAAAAGCGCTCACCTGCATCGGTGAGTGCGATGCGGCGGGTGGTCCGGGTCAGCAGGGTCACGCCCAGTTCAGCCTCCAGCTGTTTGATATTGAAGCTGACTGCCGCACGGGTCTGCTGCAAGCGCTCGGCGGCGCCGGTGAAGGAGCCGGCCTGAACCACGGCACAGAACAGTTCAAAGCGATCGAGGCTGACCATCCAGTGAGTCCACCACTGTCAAAATATATCTGACAATCTGGCAACTTTTAGCGCCTTATTCAAGCACAACCCACCCTCTAGACTGGGCCTTCCTTCGCTGTGTCGATTTCACCATGTCCTATCGCTCGAAAGTCACGCTGATCTACCTGCTCGGTTTCACCCTCGACTTGCTCAACCTCTTTGCCCTCACTACCGCCTACCCGGTGCTGGGCGACGAACTGCAAGCCTCCGTCGCACAGCTGAGCTGGACCAGTAACCTGTATGTGCTCGGCCTTACGCTAGCGATTCCTTTAGGTGCGTGGCTGGCCAGCCGCTGGGGTGAACGGACAACCCTGCTATGGTCGCTGAGCGTGTTTGGCCTCGGCTCGATGCTTGCCGGTAGCGCTGGTTCGATTGAAAGCCTGCTGGTTTGGCGGTGGTTGCAAGGGCTCGGCGGTGGCTTGTTGATTCCGGTCGGCCAGGCCATGGCTTATCGGCTGTACCCGCCCGCGCAGCGCCATCATCTGACCTCGCGGGTGATGATGGTGGCGTTACTGGTACCGGCCTTGTCACCCACCCTGGGTGGGGTGGTGGTCGATCATGGCGCCTGGCGCTGGATCTTCTTCGCCATGCTGCCGCTGACCTTGTTCTGCGCAGGGCTGGTACTGGCCTGGCTACCTGCGCATGAAGCCCTGCCTGTTGCTCAGCCGCTGCTGGATCTGCAGCTGCTCGGCGAGCCATTGTTGCGCACGGCGATGCTGATCTACCTGTGCGTGCCTGGTGTGTTTATCGGCGCCAACCTGATAGCGGCGCTGTACCTGCAACAACGGCTTGGAATGAGTGCTACGGCGACCGGCGCGCTGATGCTGCCTTGGTCGCTCGGCGCCCTGAGTGCGATTGCCTTTGTCCGCTGGCGTTTCACCTGTCTGGGGCCGCGGCTGTTGCTGAGCACTGGCATCCTCATCCAGGGCGCCGCCCTGCTGTGGCTGGCGCTGCCCTGGCTGGCCACACAGCCATCGGCGCTGGCGCTGATCTTCGTCCTCCTCGGTCTTGGCAGCAGCCTTTGCAGCAGCAGTGCGCAAAGCCTGGCGTTCCTGGCCATCACACCAATGCAGATGGGCCAGGCCAGCGCCCTATGGAGCCTTAATCGACAGTTGAGCTTCTGCCTGGGCGTCACGTTGCTTGGCGCCGCACTGAACCGATTGCTGCCGGCGCCCGAGGCGTTCCAGCACACCTTTTACCTCGCCGCGCTGCTGACCCTACTGCCGCTGCCATGGGTCATCAAACTCCCCGGGGCACGCGCCCTGGGGCTTTCCACCGCCACTGACTGAGCCTTGTCCATGAGCCCCATTGCTACCGCCTTAAAGGAAGTCCTCGACACCCACGTTGCTATCCAGCAATGGTTGTCAGGCGACGCCGCAGCCGATCAACTCGATCCACTGATGGCGCGCTTCAGCCCGCACTATTCGATGATCACCCTGCCCGGCCATAGACTTGATTACCCAGGTATGTACAGGCTCTTCCAGCAAGCCTACGGCAAGCGTCCCGGGTTGCAGATCAGGATCGATGAACTGCAGGAAATCGCGTCCCACTCACGCCTGACGGTCGTCAGCTATCGAGAGCGGCAAGCGGATGCCGTGGGCAATCAATCACTGCGCCGCGCGACCGCAGTGTTCGAGCATGACCATGGCCCCCTGCGCTGGCGGCACCTGCATGAGACACCGGTCGCCAGCTGATCAGGCCTTTTTCCCGACCCGTCTTGCCCTGGGCCTGTGCGCCCGGCTCAGCGTTACGGCCCACGCGGCCTCAAACAACAGTTTTGTCGACGAAGCGGTCAGTGCCGGTATGGCAGAAATCCAGACCAGCCAGCTGGCTCTGGAGAAAACCGAATCAGCACAGGTAAAGGCGTTTGCCGCGC
>JBOICD010000079.1:0-10786 GCA_050739855.1 Pseudomonas sp. | reverse complement strand
ACGCCACTCAGGCCCCGGCGAGTGAGGCAGCGACGAGTCAGCCACCAGTTGGCGCAACATCTGCAAATCCGCCTGAACAATCTCATCCTTGATCACGGCGATCTCCGCCGCCAGCGCCAGCCCTTTGCGCTTGTCCTGCGCCAAGATGCTCTGCATTCCCTCATCGAAGACCTGCTCAAGATGACGCTGGTAGTCCTCGCCCATGTCATCTTCGCGACAAAACAAGGCAATTACGTCGACCTCGGCGCTAACCAGATCAGCCTGATTGGTTACCGGAACAGGATCTTTGTCCGAAGAAGCGAGGCCCGTGCCACGGTAAAAACTCGCATCGGGCTCGAAGTTCTGCATCAATCGCTGTAACGCAGGCTGATGGGCAAAGCGAATAGTGTCCTCAGGCAGCAACCCTCCCGGAGGGACTCGAAATGAGCGTCTCAGCTCCCGCCAGTAAAGCTCGCGAAGCTTTACCTTTACCTTGAGGGGACCCCGCAAAAACGGCTGAAGCCTGCTGACGGCAAAGTCATCTGGGGACATGATCGCGGCGCTCGCCTGATGCAATTGCTCCTGAGTCAAAGCATGCGCCCGCACACAATCGCGCACGGCGTTGATTTGCTCAGGTGAAGCACGCATCAACCAGGCAGGCTGACGCTCCTTGATGAAATCATCAGTGGCATTGACAATTTTTTCTGCGACGGCAGCTGGGCCACCGCTGGGTTGGCTTTGCGTCATGAGGGTCTTCCCTGTGATAGTCGGAGCCATCAAGCTTCCACCGCCCATGCCGACTAATGCAGAAGGAAAGCACTCGCCCTCAGTCCGCTGCCTGTCCTTGCAGGATCACCGTTCGATAGTGCCCCGGGTTGCAACCGAACCACTTGCGAAACGCCTTGTAAAACGAACTGCTATCAGCAAAGCCAAGGCGCTCGGCAATCTCGGCAAACCCTAGCTCAACCTCAGCCAGCCAGGTAATCGCCAGTTCCCGCCGTACACTGCCCTTAAGCCCCTGGTAGGTCTGCCCTTCCTCAGCCAGGCGGCGGCGCAGGGTCGAAGCAGAGAGGCAGAGGTGGCGCGCCAGGCTATCGGCGTCAGGCCAGTGGCCGGGGTCCATCTGCCGCAGGTCCTGGCGGATGCGGCGCGCCAGGCTGGCCGGGTCGCGGTACTTGACCAGGATGTTGCCGGGTGCCTCGGCGAGGAAGCGCTGCAATTCTTCCTCGCTGCGCCGCAGTGGCAGGTCAAGACAGTCCGCGGCGATGATCATCCGCGAGCGCGGGCGATTGAACTGCAGGTTCTCCGAAAACATCACCCGGTAGTCGTCGCAAAACGGTGGCTCGCCACAGCGCAGTTCGATGGCCAGGATTGGAATGCGCCGTCCGGCCAGCCAGCAGGCCACGCCGTGGACAATCATCCAGAAGGTGAAATAGGTAAAGGCGCGCCGCGGCTGTTCACGCGGTTCGCCAATGACGATTTCGGCAAGACTCTGCTGACGGACCAGTGCCGGCTGCAAGTCTTCGAGCATCAACGACAGAAAGGTCAAGGCCGTATCCAGTCCGGCGCCCAGGGTTGGCTGGGCCATCGCCGCACGGCAAAGAAAGGCCAGGCTGCCACTGCGCAATCCGCGCGGGTCCATGCCGAAGAATTCGTCGTTGCAACGTCGCGCCAGGAGGCGCCAGAGCTTTGCATAGGCACTGGCCGACACCCGTGCATCAGCTCGCTCAAGAGTTGCCGGATCAATACCGATGCGGCTAAGCAATGCCTGGCTCGGCGCGCCCGGCGCACAGCTTTGCAGCAGCGCCTCGCGCACCAATTGCATGGAGATGGTGTCTTTGCCCGCCATCAACAGTACTTCGCCTTACCCGTCTTGTTTGACGGCCATCTTAGGGGCCGCAGCAGAAAATGCCAGCGTCGCTTCACAGCGCCGGCGCCAGGCTCAGGAACGCCTGGATCAAGCGCAGCTCACGACGGCGCTCCAGACAGCCAATCATATGCTGATTGACCAGTCCCGGACCGACAATCGAGCGCGCCACCACGCGCGGATCATGACTGATCTCCACCGACGAGACGATCCCGATGCCAAGCTCGGCGGCCACAGCCTCGGTGACTGCCTCGCGGCTGTCCAGCTCAAGCAACACCCGTGGCAGCACCTTGGCCCCGGCGCAGGCCTGGTCGAACGTGCGCCGGGTGATCGAGCTAGGCTCGCGCAGCACCATGATCTGTCGATCAAGCTCGGCCAGCGGCAACTCTCCCTTGTCGTCCGCCCACGGGTGGCCGACGGGTAACAGGGCACAGATCCGCGACTCCCCCAAACTTTGCAGGTGCAGCCCCTTGCGTGGCCCGACCTCGGTCAACACCGCCACATCCGCATGTTCGCTAAGCAGTGCGGCCAGGGTTTCCTGGGCGTTGCCCAGGCGTAGATTGACGGTAATGCCGGGATAACGCGCACGCAATTGGGCGAGCATCGGCATGACCCGGTGCGGTCCATCGGCAGCCACCTCCAGGCGCCCGGTAAGCAACTGGCGATTGGCCTCAAGCATGGCCTGGGCTTCCTCGGCCAGACCAAACATCGCCCGGGTGATCGCCGCCAGGCGCGTGCCCTCCTCCGTCAGCTCGACCCGCCGTGCGGTGCGCCGCAGCAAAGTGATCTGGTAGTGCTCTTCCAGAGCCTTGATATGGCCGGTGACCGCCGGCTGGCTGATGAACAACCGCGCCGCAGCACGGGTAAAGCTGCCCTCGCGGGCCACGGCGTCAAACGCGCGGAGCTGGAACAAATTCATATCTATCGGCCTGACTTATGGCTGGCATAACAACAAACAATTTGATTGATGACGCGCAGAATTGCAACTTAGGCCCCGTAGTTTCAGCCCACCGCTTGTGAGGAACTTCGGAATGAGCAACGCCCCTATCCTGCTGACCCCCGGTCCTTTGACCACCTCGTCCCGCACCCGCCAAGCGATGATGGTGGACTGGGGTTCCTGGGACCGTGACTTCAACCAGCTGACCGCCAGCCTGTGCGAGCAATTGCTGGCCATCGTCAACGGTGCCGACAGCCACCACTGTGTGCCCCTGCAAGGCAGCGGCACCTTCGCCGTGGAAGCCGCCATCGGCACCCTGGTACCTCGCGATGGCAAGGTTCTGGTACTGATCAACGGTGCCTATGGTCAGCGCCTGGCGAAGATCTGCAAGGTCCTGGGCCGCGCCTACAGCACCTTTGAAACCGCTGAAGACCAACCGACCACCGCCGCCGATGTCGATCGCCTGTTGGCCGCTGATGCCAGCATCACCCATGTGGCGCTGATTCACTGCGAAACCAGCACTGGCATCCTTAATCCGCTGCCAGAAATCGCCGAGGTGATCGCCCGTCACGGCAAGCGCCTAATCATCGACGCCATGAGCTCATTCGGCGCACTGCCGATCGATGCCCGCGATGTGCCGTTCGACGCCCTGATCGCCGCCTCCGGCAAGTGCCTGGAAGGCGTGCCTGGCATGGGCTTCGTCTTCGCCAACAAAGCCTCCCTGGCCGCCGCCGAAGGTAATTCGCCCTCCCTGGCCATGGACCTGCAGGATCAACATGCCTACATGGCCAAGACCGGCCAGTGGCGCTTCACACCCCCCACCCATGTCGTCGCGGCGCTGCACGAGGCGTTGCTGCAATACAACGAGGAAGGCGGCCTGCCTGCCCGTCACCAGCGCTACGCCAGCAACTGCAAAGTGCTGCTCGACGGCATGGCAGCAATCGGCCTGCGCAGCTTTCTGCCGAGCGAGATCCAGGCACCGATCATCGTGACCTTCCACGCCCCGAACGACCCTCGCTATCAGTTCAAGGATTTCTACGAACGGGTCAAGGCCAAGGGGTTCATCCTCTACCCGGGCAAGCTGACCCAGGTCGAAACCTTCCGCGTCGGTTGCATCGGCGTCGTCGGCCCGGACGGCATGCAAGCCGCGGTGAATGCGGTGGCCGAAGTGCTGCGGGAAATGGAAGTACTGGATATCTGAAGCGTTGCCACTCTCTCTAGGAATTCGCACATGAACTACAGCAACCCAACGCAACTGCAAGCCGCCATCCTCGACTGGGCCGGCACCGTGGTCGACTTCGGCTCCTTCGCCCCGACCCAGATCTTCGTCGAAGCTTTCGCCGAGTTCGACGTCGAAGTGTCCATCGAAGAGGCCCGTGGCCCGATGGGCATGGGCAAGTGGGACCATATCCGCACCCTGTGCGACCAACCGCAGATTGCCGAACGTTATCGCAAGGTGTTTGGTCGCACCCCGACCGACGACGATGTCACGGCCATCTATGAGCGCTTCATGCCCTTGCAGATCGAGAAGATCGCCGTGCACTCGGCGCTGATCCCCGGTGCCCTCGACACCCTGACCGGCCTGCGCAAGGACGGCCTGAAGATCGGTTCCTGCTCCGGCTACCCGAAAGTGGTGATGGACAAGGTGGTTGAGCTGGCCGCGCAGAATGGCTACGTCGCCGATCATGTCGTGGCAACCGATGAAACCCCTAACGGCCGCCCTTGGCCTGCGCAGGCACTGGCTAACGTGATTGCCTTAGGGATCGACGATGTGGCGGCCTGCGTCAAGGTCGACGATACCGTACCCGGCATCCTCGAAGGCCGCCGTGCCGGCATGTGGACGGTGGCGCTGGTGTGCTCGGGCAATGCCCTGGGCCTGACCTACGAAGGCTACCGCGCCCTGGCCTCGGACACCCTGGACAGCGAGCGCAAACGCATCCACGCGCTGTTCGAAGGTTCACGCCCGCATTACCTGATCGACACCATCAACGAGCTGCCAGAAGTGATCGCTGATATCAACAAGCGCCTGGCCCGCGGAGAGATGCCGCAGTCAGTGTAAGCCACCCGGTGGGAGCTTGCTCCGCGATGTTTTCAGGCCTGATGACGCTCGACCCACACCGCATACTTATCAATGAAAGTCTGCAAAAACGAACGCGTCTTCTCCGCAAGCTTGCCATTCTCGTCGAACAGGCTCGCCGCCCCACCAATATAGGCTTCAGGCTGCTGCATGCACGGCACATCGAGAAATACCAGTGACTGACGCAGGTGATGGTTGGCCCCAAAACCGCCCACCGCACCAGGAGAAACACTGATCACCGCCCCCGGCTTGCCGCTCCAGGCACTCTTCCCATAAGGCCTCGAGCCCACATCGATAGCGTTCTTCAACACCCCCGGCACCGAGCGGTTGTACTCCGGGGTGACGAACAGCACCGCATCACTGTTGCGGATCTGCTCGCGGAAGGTCTTGTAGGCTGCCGGTGGATCGACATCAATGTCTTCGTTGTAGAGTGCCAGATCGCCAATCTCGACTATGTTCAACTTGAGGTTCGAGGGCGCGAGTTCCGCCAGCACCAGAGCGACTTTGCGATTGAAGGACTCCTTGCGCAAGCTGCCTACGACAACGGCTACCGAATACACCTGACTCATGGCGATTTCCTGACATGTAGGACAAAGGAACTTGTAGGTATAGATGATCTACCCAGCACCTGAAGTTTTTTTCCACACGAGCAAAACTTACCCGGCAAATCAGTGGTCTATGCCTGACAGAAAACTTTTAGAGGTTGCACGGTAAATGACAGCAGTACTGGTCGGACAATTTCATGCACGGGACGCAGAAGGCCGCATCTACCCCGTTCATGAGTTTCAGGAAGCCACCCTTGAGGCCGACGGTAGTGCCGCATCCCTGCCTGTCACCACTTACAAGCTGGCCATCGGTGACAAGGTCAACCACTTGGGCGACAACCGCTTCGAACTGGCGCGCAGCGGCGTCGAGATCATCCGCATCCCGTGATGCAATCGACGGTATAGATCCGCCCTTGCCCCCTGGTTTCATGCTGCAGGCCATGCACATCGGCAACAAAGCCGGGAAAGCCGCTGTCGAACGCGGCGGCAAAGGCCAGATAGTCAATGATTGACCGGGTCGCCTCGGTAAAGCGTTCGCCTGGCATGACCAGCGGAATTCCCGGTGGGTACGGCACCAGCATCACGGCAGCAACACGTCCGAGCAGTTGGTCGATCGGCACCGCTTCCACCTCCCCACGCACCATCCGGTCATAGGCATCGGCGGGCTTCATCACCACGTCCGGTAGACGCGTGAACAGCCGTTTGAGCTGCTTGGCGGTGGCATTGCTGCGGTAGCAGGCATGCAACTGGTCGCACAGGTCGCGCAGGCCCAGCCCTTGATAGCGCACAGGATCAAGACGAGCGACACAGGGCAGGCTTTCGAGCAGGTCGGTGTTGGCGTCATAGTTGCGCTTGAACTCCAGCAGCTCGGTCAGCAAAGTGCTCCATTTGCCCTTGGTGATACCCATGGAGAACAGCACCAGGATGGTATAGAGCCCGGTCTTTTCCACCACCAGGCCACGCTCCCAGAGAAACTTGCTGACCACCGCCGCCGGGATCCCGTGCTCACTCAAGGCACCGCCTGCGTTAAGCCCAGGCATGACCAGGGTGACCTTGATCGGATCAAGCAGCACATAGTCATCGCTGACCTCACCAAACCCGTGCCAGTCCGCTTGCGGCGCCAACAACCAGTCACTTGTACTCACCTGCTGCACACCTTCGACCTGCGGCGGTTGCCAGATACTGAACCACCAGTCGTCGGCGGCAATATGCTTGCGCAAGTTGGCCATGGCCCGACGAAAACTCAGCGCTTCGTCGAACATTTCCTGCAACAGCGAACGCCCGGCCGGCCCTTCCATCATCGCTGAAGCCACATCCAGCGAGGCCAGGATGCTGTACTGCGGCGACGTGGAGATATGCATCATGAACGCTTCATTGAAACGGTCACGGTCCAGCTGTCGCGCGCCACCATCCTGCACATGGATCATCGAAGCCTGGCTGAAGGCCGCCAACAACTTGTGGGTCGAGTGGGTGCTGAACACCAGAGGACTGTCAGCAGTGCGTGAAATACCCATGGCATAGCGGCCGGCAAAGAACGGATGGAACGCCGCGTAGGCGTACCAGGCCTCGTCGAAATGCAGCACCTCGACACTGTTGCCCAGCATTTGTTTGATCAGTTCGGCGTTATAGCAAAGTCCGTCATAGGTGGAGTTGGTCACCACCGCCAGTTTCACCTTGGGCGCCCGCCCCTGGGTCAGGAGGTTGGCCTGAACCTTGGCGCGGATCGAGTCGGGGCTGAACTCGCTCAGCGGAATCGGTCCGATAATGCCCAGCTCATTGCGCTCCGGACACAGGTACAGGGGAATAGCGCCGGTCATGATGATCGCGTGCACCACCGACTTGTGGCAGTTGCGGTCCACCAGTACGAGGTCATCGCGGCCGACCATCGAATGCCAGACGATCTTGTTGGCGGTGGAAGTGCCGTTGATGACGAAGAAAGTGTGATCGGCGCCAAAGTTCTTTGCCGCCCGGGCCTCAGCCGCCGCCAAAGGACCGGTGTGATCCAGCAGCGAGCCGAGCTCGGGGACTGAAACCGAGAGATCCGAGCGCAACGTGTTCTCACCGAAAAACTGATGAAAGGCCAACCCCACCGGACTCTTGCGATAGGCCACCCCACCACCGTGCCCCGGCGTGTGCCAGGAGTAGTTGGATTGTGCGGTGTGCTGCACCAGTGCTTTGAAAAACGGCGGCAGCAAGCCGTCCAGGTAGTTGTGTGCCGCCCGCGCCACTTGCCGGGCCAGAAACGGCACGGTGTCTTCGAACAGATAGAGAATGCCACGCAGCTGGTTCAGCTCGCTCATGACATCGGCCGGGGCATTTTCCAGGGTTACCTGCTCGCCCAGGGCAAAGATCGGCAGGTGCGGCGCACGCAGCCGGGCCAGGCGAATCAGCTCGACCATGTTCTGCAGCAAGTGCGTGTTCTCGCCGGCGCCTTCCGCAGCAATCAACATGCAGGCCAGGCCATGGTGGGTCGAGGCCAGCAAGCGGCCTTCGGCGTAATCGATCGCCGGAAGAATGCTGAAACCGTCCTGGGCCAGTTCCTCGGCAATGCCGCGCACGCGCTCACCGGCCAAGGTGTCGGCCTTGATATCGCGGTGAACGATCAGAACAGGGAACTTGAGGTCCTTGTACATGAGGGGGCGCCTGCTCCGAATGACGGGTCGGTCATTTCAGGGTAGAAGCTCGCTAGCCCCCTTGCGCGGATTCTGCCTCAGTTGGCCTCGGACAATTGCTGCCACAACGCCGGGCCACCGGTCGATTTGGCAATGGCTTCCAGGCGCGCCAGATGAGCCTCCAGCTCCTGCTCGGTGGCCTGAATGATACGTCCCGGTTGACGACCGGTGAGGCGGCGGATCTCGCTGCCGCGGCTCTCCTCGCTGTTTTCCTCGCCATCGGCACCCTGCCCGGCCAGTGACAAACTGGTCTGGCCGCCGGTCATGCTCAGGTAAACGTCAGCCAACAGCTCCGAGTCGAGCAACGCGCCGTGCAACTCACGGCCGGAGTTGTCGATGCCGTAACGCTTGCACAATGCATCGAGGCTGTTGCGCTGCCCCGGATGCCGCGAGCGGGCCATCATCAGGGTATCGAGGATGGTGCAATGCTGGGAGATATCGGCGCGGTCGTGCTGGCCGATCAAAGCGAATTCGTTGTTGATGAAGCCAACGTCGAACGCCGCGTTGTGGATGATCAGCTGGGCGCCCTGGATGAAGTCGAAGAATTCATCGGCCACTTCGGCAAAACGTGGTTTGTCGACCAGAAAGGCGTCGGTGATACCGTGTACGCCGATGGCGCCTTCGTCACTTTCGCGATCTGGCTGCAGATAGACGTGGAAGTGCCGCCCGGTCAGGCGCCGGCCCATCAGTTCGACACAACCGATCTCGATGACCCGGTGGCCGTCGGTAACCGGCATACCCGTGGTTTCGGTGTCGAGGACGACCGACCTGTTGCTCTGAATCTCCACGCCGGTGGTCTCCTGTCGCGTACAGCTTGTCTGGTGAAAGCCGGGCATTCTACCTCAGCTGGTGGGCAAGTGGCGGCTGGTGTGCTCAGCGCAGCCCGCGTACTTCGTCAACGCCGCGGTTGGCCAACTGGTCGGCGCGCTCGTTGCCGTGATGGCCGATGTGCCCGCGCACCCACTTCCAGGTCACCTTGTGGCGCCCGACCTGCTCATCGAGCAACTGCCAGAGGTCGGCGTTCTTCACCGGCTCCTTGGCAGCGGTTTTCCAGCCACGCTTTTTCCAGTTGACCATCCACTCGTTGATGCCTTTCATCACGTACTGGGAGTCGGTGACCAGCAGCACTTCACACTCGCGCTTGAGCGCCTCCAGGCCCTTGATCGCCGCCATCAGCTCCATGCGGTTGTTGGTGGTCTCCGACTCGCCGCCCCATAGTTCCTTTTCGACGCCCTTGCAGACCATCAGCACTCCCCAGCCGCCCGGGCCAGGATTGCCCTTGCAGGCACCATCGGTAAAGATCTCGACGCTATCGCTCATTTACAGCCTTTTCATCAATGATTGGAGCCCGCGCCCTGCGGGCCCGGAACTCAGGGTTCGGAATGGCGCCGGTTGACCTTGGCCATCGGCAATGGCAGCAGTTTGCCCATCGGCTCACGACGTTCCAGGCGCAGTGGCCGCAGGCCGACCACCATTTTGCGCGCCACCAGCAGGTAGACGCCGCCACCCGCGCCTTGCCAGCCGCCGGCGACTCGCTCCCAGCCCGCCAGGCGCTGTTGCCAGGCCGGCGATGCGAGCGGCGGACGATAGCACCCGAAGCGGCGTTTCTCCAGCGCGAAGCCCAGCAGGTTAAGCCAGTCGCCGACCCGTGACGGGGAAATACAGCGCGCCTTGCGCAAGGCATCATGGGCAAACACCCGACGCACGCCCCAACTGCTCCACGGGTTGATGCCGATGATCACCAGGTGCCCGCCCGGACGCACGCTACTGGCGGCTTCACGCAGCAGGCCGTGTGGCGACAGGCTGAAATCCAGGCCATGCTGCAGCACCACCACATCGGCAGCATGCTCACTCAGCGGCCAGGCCTGTTCTTCGCAGACGATCTCGACCCCGGGCAACGGTGCGCCCAGACGCACGTTGCGTTGCACTTGCGGGGCCTTGGGCGGCGCTTCGGCACAGGGACCGTAGTGCACCAGATAGCCGCCGAAGTAGCGTCCCAGCTCCTCTTCAAGCAAGCGTTGTTCTTCATGCAGCATCAACTGCCCCAGGGGGCCGGCGAACCAGTCGCGGGCCAGGCTGATCAGCTCCAGCCACTGCGGATCGGCCTGGGCGAAGGCTTGATCGGTCATTGCAGTCTCCCTTGAAGGTTCTCGACAGCGTGCATAACTACTAAGATGCACCCATGTCCAACGTTTGGCGAATCGCACCATGATACAGATCGATGCCCTGCCCGCTTTCAGCGATAACTACATCTGGTTGTTACAGGATTCTGCCAACCAGCGCTGTGCGGTGGTCGACCCGGGTGATGCGGCACCGGTGCTGGCCTGGCTCGGGCGTCACCCGGGCTGGCAACTGAGCGACATTCTGATCACCCATCACCATCACGACCATGTCGGTGGTGTCGAGCAGCTCAAGAAAGCCACCGCTGCGCGGGTTTGCGGCCCGGCCCACGAGCGCATCCCGAGGCGTGACCTGGCCCTGGACGACGACGCCAGCGTGCGCGTCCTGGGTCTGGATTTCCAGATCATTGCAGTACCTGGACATACCTTGGGACACATTGCTTATTATTGCGGGCAAACTGCCAGCCCGCTGCTATTTTGTGGCGATACCCTGTTCGCGGCGGGCTGCGGTCGCCTGTTCGAGGGCACCGCCGAGCAGATGCACCATTCCCTCGAGCGCCTGGCGGCCCTGCCTGCCCAGACCCTGGTG
>JBOICD010000078.1:0-10910 GCA_050739855.1 Pseudomonas sp. | reverse complement strand
GGCAAGCGCTGATCGGGCAACGCCACGGCCTGATCCTGGTCACAGGTCCGACCGGGTCCGGCAAGACCAGCACCCTGTATGCCACCCTCAAGTACCTGGCCACACCTCAGGTCAACCTGTGTACCGTCGAAGACCCGATCGAAATGGTCGAACCCGGGTTCAACCAGCTGCAGGTCCATCCGGCCATAGACCTGGGCTTTGCCGAAGGCGCCCGCGCCCTGCTGCGCCAGGACCCGGACATCATCATGATCGGTGAAGTCCGCGACCTGGAAACCGCCCAGGTAGCCTTCCAGGCCGCGCTGACCGGCCACCTGGTGTTATCCACCCTGCACACCAACGACGCCTGCAGCGCCATCAACCGCTTGCTTGAGCTGGGTGTTGCGCCGCACTTGATCAAGGCCGGGCTGATCGGCGTCATGGCCCAGCGCCTGGTCCGTACACTGTGCCGGGCCTGTAAAGCTCCGGCGCCCGCAGGTGAAGCCGGTTATCAGGCCAGAGGTTGCAATGAGTGCCGGCAGACGGGCTATCACGGGCGCACCGGTATCCATGAACTGCTGTGCATGAGCGAAAAGCTGATCAGCCAGATCCGTAGCGATACCGACCTGGCAATACTGCGCCGGCAAGCCCGCGACGAAGGCCTGACAAGCCTGCAACAGCGCGGCGCGCAGAAGGTAGTGAACGGCCTGACCACGGCGGCGGAAGTACTGCGTGTCGCCCCAGGGAACTAGATGCGGGGGAACCGATCCAACCTGCCAGTTAACCTCAGTTGGAGTCACCCGTAGATGCGTCTCAAAGTTGCAGTCGCGACCCTTGCCCTGCTCTCCCTGCCAGTCGGTTCAGCCATGGCCGATACATTCTGGCGCAATGTCATTTCCTCCGGCGCGACCACCGCGTCCTCCTACCTGACGTCCAAGGATCACAAACTGGTGATTGCCGCACAGGATGATGCGGGCAGCTTCGTTGCCAGCGAAGGCGCAATTCGTGGCCCGTACCTGGAATCGGCCATCCAGAAAGTCCGGGCCGACAATCCTGGCCTTGAGGTCAGCGATATGGACCTGGCTCAGGCGATCCTGGCCAAGAATGCGGTAGCGCAGTAATTCATCGCGTGTAGGAGCGGATTCATCCGCGATGGACTGCATAGCAGTCCCTTCTATGGGGGCCGCTACGCGACCCATCGCGGATGAATCCGCTCCTACAGGCGATCAGCTCCGGTAATCCTCCACCGGCACACACGCACAAAACAGGTTCCGGTCGCCAAACACGTTGTCCACCCGATTAACCGCCGGCCAGTACTTGTGCAGGCGCACATGCTCACTGGGCGCAACGCCCTGGGCAATGCTGTAAGACCGCTCCCACACCCCAAGCACATCCGCCAAGGTATGCGGCGCATGTTTGAGCGGGTTGTCTTCTGCCGGCCAGTTGCCGTCCTGCACCTCACGGATTTCCGCACGAATGCTCAGCATCGCCTCGATAAAGCGATCCAGTTCGGCCTTCGGCTCACTCTCGGTCGGCTCGACCATCAGGGTACCCGGCACCGGGAACGACATGGTCGGGGCATGAAAACCGTAATCCATCAGACGCTTGGCCACATCCTCCTCACTAATCCCGGTTATGGCTTTCAACGGCCGCAGGTCGAGAATGCATTCATGCGCCACCCGCCCGTTGCGCCCCCGGTACAGCACCGGGAATGCACCACCCAGCCGCTCGGCAAGGTAGTTGGCGGAGAGGATCGCCACCTCACTGGCATCGGCCAGCTGCGGGCCCATCATGGCGATGTACATCCAGCTGATCGGCAGAATGCTCGCGCTGCCCCAGGGCGCGGCACTCACCGCAGTGTTCTGCGGCTCCGGCCCGGGAACGGGTATCACCGGGTGGCTGGCAACGAACGGCGCCAGATGCGCGCGCACGCCAATCGGGCCCATGCCCGGGCCGCCACCGCCGTGGGGAATGCAGAAGGTCTTGTGCAGGTTCATGTGCGAGACATCGGCGCCGATATCGGCCGGTCGGGTCAGGCCAACCTGGGCATTGAGGTTGGCGCCGTCCATGTACACCTGGCCACCCTGGCTGTGGATAACTTCGCAGATTTCGCTGATGCCCTCTTCATACACGCCATGGGTCGACGGATAGGTCGCCATCAGGCACGACAGGCGCTCACCTGCCGCCTGCGCCTTGGCCTTGAGGTCGGCCAGATCGACGTTACCGGCCTCGTCACACTCGACGATTACCACCTGCATCCCCGCCATCTGCGCCGATGCAGGGTTAGTGCCGTGGGCTGATGAGGGAATCAGGCAGATGTCGCGCTGAGGCTGATGGCGACTGCGGTGATACTTGGCAATGGCCATCAGCCCGGCGTACTCACCCTGGGCGCCGGAGTTGGGTTGCATGCAGATGGCGTCAAAGCCGGTGATCGCACACAGCCAGGCTTCCAGCTCATCGATCATCGCCTTGTAACCCTGCACCTGCGCTGCGGGGGCAAACGGATGCAACAGGGCGAAGCCTGGCCAGGTGATCGGGATCATCTCGCTGCTGGCATTGAGTTTCATGGTGCAGGAGCCCAGCGGGATCATCGACTGGTTCAGCGCCAGGTCCTTGTTCTCCAGCTGCTTGAGGTAGCGCAGCATCTCGGTTTCGCTGTGGTGCAGGTTGAACACCGGATGCGTGAGGAAGGTCGAGTGCCGCACCAGGGCCGCCGGAATACCTTCCGGCAAGGCCAGGGCATCGAGGGTGGCGATATCCAGGCCGTGGTCGGCGCCGAGGAAGATATCGAACAGACGCAGTACCGTGGATTCGTCACAGGTCTCGTCGAGGCTAACGCCCAACTGGCCACGGCCGAGGATGCGCAGGTTGATCTGCGCCGCCTCGGCGCTTTCGATGATCGCCGTCTGACTGCCGCCGACCTCCAGGGTCAGGGTGTCGAAGAAGTGCTCGTTGAGGCGCTTGATGCCTTTACGCTCAAGGCCGGCCGCAAGCACAAAAGTCAGCGCATGCACGCGCTGGGCGATGCGCTGCAGGCCTTCCGGACCGTGGTACACCGCGTAGAACGCAGCGATGTTGGCCAGCAGCACCTGCGCCGTGCAGATGTTGGAGTTGGCCTTCTCGCGGCGGATATGCTGTTCGCGGGTCTGCAGGGCCATGCGCAACGCCATGTTGCCGCGGGCATCCTTGGACACACCGATGATGCGCCCGGGCATCGCCCGTTTGAACGCGTCACGACAGGCAAAGTAGGCGGCATGCGGACCGCCATAGCCCATCGGCACGCCAAAACGCTGGGACGTACCCAATACCACGTCGGCGCCCTGCTCACCCGGTGGGGTCAACATCAACAGGCTGAGCAAGTCGGCGGCTACGCAGGCCAACGCGTGCTGGTTATGCAGTTGCGCGATCAACGGCCGCAGGTCGCGGATCTCGCCATGGGTATCGGGGTACTGCAGCAACGCCCCGAACACCTGGTAATTGCCGAGGTTATCCACAGCATCGACGACCAGGTCGAAGCCGAAACCTTCGGCGCGGGTCTGCAACACCGACAGGGTCTGTGGATGGCAGTGCTCATCGGCAAAGAACACATTGCTTTTCGACTTGGCCATGCGCTTGGCCAGGGCCATGGCTTCAGCGGCCGCGGTGGCTTCATCGAGCAAGGAGGCGTTAGCCAGGTCCAGGCCGGTGAGGTCGATAATCATCTGCTGGAAATTCAGCAAGGATTCCAGGCGGCCCTGGGCAATTTCCGGCTGATAAGGCGTGTAGGCGGTGTACCAACCCGGGTTTTCCAGGACGTTGCGCAGGATGACGTTCGGCGTGATCGTACCGTGATAGCCCATGCCGATCAGGCTGGTCCACACCTGGTTCTGCTCGGCATAGCCCCTGAGCTTGTTCAGGGCAGCCTGTTCATCCAGGGCAGGGGGCAGGTCCAGCGGCCGGTTCAGGCGAATGCCCGGTGGCACGGTCTGCTCGATCAGCTCGCGGCGGGTGCCCAGGCTAAGGGCCTGGAGCATCACCTGCTGCTCCGGGGCATCAGGCCCCAGGTGGCGACGCAGGAACGGATTGGGGTCGTGCAGTTGGCTCAGGGACGGCGACTGGGACATAGCGGCTCTCTCTTCCTAGACCAAGCCTCGACCAGTCGAGGCATATTGAGTCTAGGAAGAGATTGCCGCTTTGTGTGAAAACTATTCGCCGATGGCGGCTTGGTAACCGGCGGCGTCGAGCAGTTTGTCCAGTTCGGCCTTATCGCTTGGCTTGAGCTTGAAGATCCAGCTGCCGTACGGATCGCTGTTCAGCGACTCGGGGCTGTCGGCCAGCGCCTCGTTCACCGCGATCACTTCACCGCTGACCGGTGCGTAGATGTCCGAAGCGGCCTTGACCGACTCGACCACGCCGGCAGCATCGCCTGCAGCGAAGACCTTGCCGACTTCCGCCAGTTCGACAAACACCACGTCACCCAGGGCTTCCTGGGCGTGGTCGCTAATGCCGACGGTCACCGTGCCATCAGCTTCCAGTTTGGCCCACTCGTGGCTTTCGGCAAAACGCAGGTCGGCGGGGATATTGCTCATCTTGTTGTCCTCGATAGGGTCAGCGGTAGGCCCGCCAGAATAGGTTCAGATCAAAATCTTGCCATGGCGCACGAAGGTCGGCTTGACCACCCGCACCGGGTACCACTTGCCGCGGATCTCCACCTCGGCACGATCGGCGGTTGCCATCGGCACCCGCGCCAGCGCAATCGACTTGCTCAGCGTAGGAGAGAAACTACCACTGGTGATCTCTCCTTCGCCAATCCCGGCGACACGAACCACCTGGTGGGCGCGCAGAACACCGCGCTCCTCCAGCACCAGGCCGACCAGTTTCTGCTCGACGCCGTGCTCGATTTCCGCCAGCAGACCATGGCGACCGATGAAATCACGCTCAGCCGGCTCCCAGACCACGCTCCAGCCCAGGTTCGATGTCAGCGGTGTATGCGCTTCGTCGATGTCCTGGCCATACAGGTTCATGCCGGCCTCAAGGCGCAGCGTGTCACGCGCGCCGAGACCGCTCGGGGCAATACCTGCACCGACCAGATCGTTGAAGAATGCGGGGGCCTGCACAGCCGGGAAGATGATCTCCAGGCCGTCTTCGCCGGTATACCCGGTACGGGCGATAAACCAGTCGCCCTCGGCGCGGCCTTCGAACGGTTTGAGCTCGCGGATCAGCGCTGCGCGCTGCGCCGGCAGCAGATCGGCGACCTTGGCGCGGGCTTCAGGCCCCTGGATGGCGAGGATCGCCAGCTCCGGACGCTCATGGATCTTGACGTCAAAATCGCCCTTGCAGGCGTTCAACCAGGCCAGGTCCTTGTCGCGGGTCGAAGCGTTGACCACCAGGCGGTAACCGTCGTCGCAGCGGTAGACGATCATGTCGTCGATGACCTTGCCCTGCTCGTCGAGCATGGTGCTGTACAGGGCTTTGCCGGTTTCAGTCAGACGAGCAACATCATTGGCCAACAGGCGCTGCAGCCAGACAGTTGCCTGCGCGCCATGGACATCGATCACGGTCATATGGGAAACATCAAACACCCCGCAGTCACTGCGCACCTGATGGTGCTCCTCGACCTGCGAGCCATAATGCAAGGGCATGTCCCAACCGCCAAAATCGACCATCTTGGCGCCTAGCGCCAGGTGCAGGTCATACAGAGGCGTGCGCAGTCCCATGGGTTTCTCCTTCCGGGCGTGGCGAAGCTACGGCTGTTGGCAGCATTTCAGCTACCCGGTCTGTAGGACCGGCCGCAGCGAATGCCGCGCATTGTAGCTGCAAGCTTGATGGCTGACATCCTCAGCGCGTTTGACCGACGTGTCGGGCTGAGCGTCGAATCAGGCCAATGACCGGCAACAGACCGACCAGGATCAGCGTCAGGGCCGGCAACGAGGCCCGTGCCCACTCGCCTTCGCTGGTCATTTCGAACACGCGCACGGCCAGGGTGTCCCAGCCGAACGGACGCATCAGCAAGGTTGCCGGCATTTCCTTGAGGACATCGACGAACACCAGCAAGGCCGCACTCAAGGCGCCCGGCACCAGCAGCGGCAGATACACCTTGAAAAACAATCTCGGGCCACTGACGCCAAGACTGCGCGAAGCTTCCGGCAGCGAGGGGCGAATCCGTCCCAGGCTGCTCTCCAGCGGCCCGTACGCCACGGCAATGAAACGCACCAGGTAGGCCAGCAGCAGGGCATACAGGCTACCCAGCAACAGTGGCCTGCCGGCACCGCCGAGCCAGTTGGACAGCGGCACCACCACCTGGTTGTCCAGGTAACTGAACGCCAGCATGATCGACACCGCCAGCACCGAGCCAGGCAAGGCATATCCCAGGTTGGCCAGCCCGACCCCGGCGCGGATACCCGGCGCGGACGATTGCCGACGGGCGAACGCCAGCACCAGGGCGACACAGACGGTGATCAGCGCGGCCATGGCCCCCAGGTAGAGGGTGTGCAGGATCAGGCTGGTGTAACGCTCATCCAGATCGAAGCGACCGCGCTGCCAGAACCACACCAGCAATTGCAGCAGCGGGATGACGAAGGCACAGGCAAACACCAACAGGCACCAGCCACTGGCCGCCAGCGCCTTGATCCCGCGCAGGTGGTACAGCGCCTTGCCCCGCGGACGCTCATTGCTGCCGCGCACGGCGCCACGGGCACGGCGTTCACCGTAGAGCACCAGCATCACCGCCAGCAGCAGCAAGCTGGCCAGCTGCGCGGCACTCGACAGGCTGAAGAAGCCATACCAGGTCTTGTAGATCGCCGTGGTGAAGGTGTCGAAGTTGAACACCGACACCGCACCGAAATCGGCCAGGGTTTCCATCAAGGCCAGGGCGACACCGGCGCCGATGGCCGGACGGGCCATGGGTAGCGCCACCCGCCAGAACGCTTGCAGCGGCGAATGCCCAAGCACCCGCGCCGCTTCCATCAGGCCTTTGCCCTGGGCCAGGAAGGCGGTGCGCGCGAGCAGGTAAACGTAGGGGTAGAACACCAGCACCAGAACGATGATCACCCCACCGGTGGAGCGTACCCGCGGCAGGCGCATCGGCCCGAACCCTTCACGCAGCAGGGTTTGCACCGGCCCGGCAAAGTCCAGCAGGCCGACGAAGACGAACGCCAGCACATAGGCCGGAATGGCGAACGGCAGCATCAACGCCCAATCCAGCCAGCGCCGTCCGGGAAACTCGCACAGGCTGGTGAGCCAGGCCAGGCTCACGCCGAGCAAGGTGACCCCGACGCCGACGCCGACAATCAGGGTCAGGGTGTTGCCCAACAGGCGGCTCATCTGGGTATCGAGCAGGTGCGACCAGATCTGCATGTCGACCGACTGCCAGGACAACAGCAGCACGCTCAGCGGCAACAGCACCAGAGCGGCAATGGCGAAAACCAGGGGATACCAGCGGCGTTGGGCGGGGTGAGCCAAAAGGAAAAATCTCAATGTAGGTGGGAGCGGGCTTGCCCCGCGATGCAATATGACTGACACAATGCATCGCGGGGCAAGCCCGCTCCCACAGGGGGCCGATAAAGGGCCCCGAAAGGATAAAGCCTTGCGCTTAGTTCCAGCCAGCCCGATCCATCAGACGAATTGCCTCAGCCTGACGCTTGCCTGCGATTTCAACCGGGATGGTGTCAGCCTTGAACGTACCCCAGGCCGCCACTTCTTCCGACGGTGCGACTTTCGGGTTGGCCGGGAATTCCTGGTTCACGCCAGCGAAAATCTTCTGCGCTTCTTCACCGGTCATCCACTCGACCAGTTTTGTCGCGGCTTCAGGATGCGGCGCGTACTTGGTCAGGCCGATGCCCGACAGGTTGACGTGCACGCCACGGTCAGCCTGGTTCGGCCAGAACAGCTTGACCGCCAGGTTCGGGTTTTCCTTGTGCAGGCGACCGTAGTAGTAGGTGTTGACGATACCAACGTCGCACTGGCCGGCGTTGATGGCTTGCAGCAAGGCGGTGTCGTCGGAGAACACGTCGGTGGACAGGTTGTTGACCCAGCCCTTGATGATTTCCTCGGTTTTTTTCTCGCCGTGGGTTTCGATCAGGGTAGCGGTCAGCGACTGGTTGTAGACCTTCTTCGCCGTGCGCAGGCACAGGCGCCCTTCCCAGTTCTTGTCAGCCAGGGCTTCGTAGGTGCTCAGCTCTTCGGGTTTGACCCGCTCGGTGGAGTAGGCGATGGTCCGTGCGCGCAGGCTCAGGCCGGTCCAGTCGTGCGACGAGGCGCGGTACTGCTTGGGAATGTTGGCATCGATGACCTCCGATTTGATCGGCTGCAGGATGCCCATCTGCTCGGCTTGCCAGAGGTTGCCGGCATCGACGGTGAGCAGCAGGTCGGCGGTGGCGTTCTGCCCCTCGGCCTTGATCCGCTGCATCAGCGGTGCTTCCTTGTCGGTGATGAACTTGACCTTGACCCCGGTCTTGGCGGTATAGGCGTCGAACACCGGCTTGATCAGCTCGTCGATGCGCGAGGAATACACCACCACCTCATCCGCCGCCTGGGCGGTACCGCCCAACAGGGTCAGAGCCAGGGCGGCCAATACGTGCTTGCGTGGCAACATGGTGCAGTCCTCGGAGTTCAAATAGAGGCGCAAATGGTAGTTAATCCCATTTGCCTTCTCAACCGAACTCAACGGGGAGGAGTTACCAGATGTTACGGCAGGAGAAGAACTGGCTTCAGGCCCTCGCCAGTTCTGGCAAATCACCACTGAGCCCCAAGGCCTGACGAACGAACAGCGCCTTGGCTTCAGGCAGTTGCTCAACCCATTTCAGGCCACTGTTGCGCAACCAGCGCAACGGCAACGGATCGGCCTGGAACAGGCGCTCGAAGCCTTCCATGGCCGCCATCAGCGCCAGGTTATGGGGCATGCGACGACGCTCGAAGCGGCTCAATACGCGCTCATCCGCCAGTCGCTCACCACGTTCATAGGCATGCAGCAGTTCTTCGGCCAATACCGCGGCATCGAGAAAGCCCAGGTTGACCCCCTGCCCGGCCAGCGGGTGAATGGTGTGCGCAGCGTCACCGATCAGGGCCAGGCCTTCGGCCACATAACGTTTGGCATGGCGCTGACGCAGCGGCACACAAAGCCGTGGATCGGCCTGCAGCACAGCGCCAAGGCGCCCTTCAAAGGCCCGTTCGAGCTGTGCGCAGAAATCAGCATCGTCGAGTTTCATCAAGCGCTCGGCCTGCTCCGGGGTAGTCGACCAGACAATCGAGCACCAATCCTGCTGGCCATCGCGTATCAGCGGCAGGAAGGCCAGCGGCCCGTCGTCGGTAAAGCGTTGCCAGGCGGTCGCCCGATGCGGCTCGGCGCAGCGCACGCTGGTGACAATGGCGTGATGAAGGTAATCCCACTCGCGGGTCTCGCAGCCGGTCAGGCGCCGCACCGCCGAGTTCGCGCCGTCAGCGGCGATCACCAGCGGCGCGCGCAATGTGCGGCCATCAGCGAGGGTCAGCAGCCACTCGTCGCCGGAGCGACGCATCTGTTCCAGACGCGCGTTGGCCAGCAGGCCGATTTCGCTGTCATGCAGGCGCTCCAGCAGGCCATCCTGCACCACCCGGTTCTCGACGATATGCCCCAGCACCTCGGCATGCACGCTGGCCGCCGAGAAATGGATCTGACCGGTGCCACTGCCGTCCCAGACGCGCATGTCCGAGTAGGGGCTTACACGTCGCTGCGCAATCCCCTGCCAGGCACCCACGCGTTCGAGGATGCGCTGGCTGGCCATCGACAGGGCACTGACCCGTGGTTCGAAGGCGGCCTGTTCATCAAAGGGTTTGATCGACAGCGCACTGCCGTCGAGCAGGAGAATCTCCAGGCCACTGTGCTGCAATGCCAGGGCCAGGGCGCTGCCGACCATACCGGCACCGACAATCAACAGATCTGCGCGCATTTCCATGCCTTAAGCCTGTCTCGCTTGCGGCTTGAGCCGCACGTAAAGGGTTTTGTCGACCTGCGCCACCAGCTCGCCGGCAGCGTCACGGATATCGACCTGAAGTCGTGGCAGGTATTTCTTGCCGCCCGCCGTGTGCTCGCGGATATCCGCCAGCAGCTGATCGTCGATGCGCAGGTCAGCGAACACCGGGCCTTTGCCCGGGGCGATGAAATCGATACTGGCGGCCTTGTCCCAGACAATGTAGTCGCGGCCCAGCAGCTCCATCAGCATCAGCATGTAGAACGGATCGACCATTGAATACAGACTGCCGCCGAACTGGATGCCGACATAGTTGCGGTTGAACCAGCCCAGGCCCATGCGTACCTTTATCTGGCGCAAGTCCGGACTGATGCTTTGCACGTGAATGCCGGCACCGATGTAGGCCGGATAAAAGTTCAGCCGCCAGCGCAGCCTGCGCGCACGCCGTGCCAGTTTGCGCGGATCGTCCATGCTCAGTTCCGTGGGTCCGGACGGGTTCCCAGGCCCATGGCCTGGTGGGCAAACCAACGCTTGGCCGGCGGCAACAGGTCGAGCCCGAGCAGCCCCAGGTTACGTCCGGTGGCAACCAGCGGTTGCGCACTGCCGAACAGGCGAGTGACCCGGTCGGAGAAGCCTACGGTCAGGTCCTGGTCCAGGCGCTGACGCTCGCGATAGGCCTGCAGCGTGGCAAAATCTCCCGGCACGGCGGGGCCCGCCAGCAGGCCTTCGGCCAGCGACTGCACATCGCGCAGCGACAGGTTGAAACCCTGCCCGGCAATCGGGTGCAGGCTGTGAGCAGCATTGCCCAGCACCACCAGGTGCGGACGTACCTGCTCCTGGGCTTCGATCAGCGACAAGGGGTACAGGTGCCGTGCGCCGACCTGGCGCAACAGGCCCAGACGGTAGCCGAACACCCCCTGCAACTCGCTCAGGAAGCTGCGTTCGTCCAGCTCGGCCAGGCGTTTGGCGTCCATCCCGGCACGGGTCCAGACCAGCGCACAGCGGTTT
>JBOICD010000077.1:0-10956 GCA_050739855.1 Pseudomonas sp. | reverse complement strand
GGGCAAGCCCGCTCCTACCGGACGGGTTACAGCGGCGGCAACGCCCACTCGACCGGCGTCAGGCCGTGTTGTTCGAGGAACTTGTTGGTCCGGCTGAAATGACCACAGCCGAGGAATCCGCGATAGGCGGACAACGGCGACGGGTGCACCGACTTGAGCACCAGATGCTTGGTGCCATCGATCAGCTTCTGCTTGCTCTGCGCATGCGCGCCCCAGAGCAGGAACACCGTGTTGGGCTGATGCTCGCTGACCAGTTCGATGATGCGGTCGGTGAAGCACTCCCAGCCCTTCTTGGCGTGCGAGGCGGCATTGGCCCGCTCTACAGTCATGGTGGTGTTGAGCAGCAACACACCTTGATCCGCCCAGTGTTGCAGGCAACCATGCTTGGGAATCTCGATGTTCAGGTCGCGGTGCAATTCCTTGTAAATGTTGACCAGCGACGGCGGCGTGGGGATCCCCGGTTGCACCGAAAAGCACAGACCATGGGCCTGGCCAGGGCCGTGGTACGGATCCTGGCCGAGGATCACCACTTTCACCTGGTCCAGCGGCGTGGAATTGAGCGCGTTGAAAATCAACGGGCCCGGTGGATAAATCTCTTTGCCCGCCGCATATTCCTCGCGCAGGAACTCACGCAGTTGCTGCATATAAGGCTGGTCGAACTCGGCGCGCAGCGCTTCTTTCCAGCTCGGTTCAAGTTTGATGCGATCGTCGTCAGTCATGGGGCCATCCGTAAACAATGGCGCGACACTAGGAAAGCTGCCGGTGCTTGTCAATCGATCCGACCGGCGACCGTCATAATCGCCAACAGCGACCATACTTGTCCGGATCAGACGAATGAGGTCGCCCATGGCCGTACAGTGCGAAGAACTCACCGGCGTCGATGGTGCCCGTATCGGCATCGCCACCCTGGATGCCGCCAAGACCCTCAATGCCTTGTCGTTACCGATGATTGAAGTGCTCGACCAGCAACTGAGCCAGTGGGCCGACAACCCGGACATTGTTTGTGTGCTGCTGCGCGGTAGTGGCCCCAAGGCCTTCTGTGCCGGCGGTGAGGTGCGCAGCCTGGCCGAGGCTTGTCGCCATCACCCGGGTGAGGTGCCGCCATTGGCCGCGCACTTCTTCGCTGCAGAATATCGCCTGGATTACCGCCTGCATACCTACCCCAAACCCTTGCTGTGCTGGGGCCACGGTCATGTGCTCGGTGGCGGCATGGGCCTGCTGCAAGGCGCCGGCGTGCGCATCGTCACGCCAAGCAGCCGCCTGGCCATGCCGGAAATCAGTATCGGCCTGTATCCCGATGTCGGCGCCAGCTGGTTCCTCGCTCGCTTGCCAGGCAAGCTCGGCTTGTTTCTCGGCCTCACCGGCGCGCCGATCAACGCCAGGGATGCCTTGGACCTGGGCCTGGCCGACCGCCTGCTCGGGGAAAGCCAGCAAGCAGAACTGCTCGACGACCTGCTGCAACTGAACTGGCAGGAACAAACCGCCCTGCAGCTCAACAGCCTGCTCAAAGCCCAGCAGCACGGGGCTCAGAGTCAACTGCCCGAAGCTCAGTGGCTGCCACGGCGCAAACAGATTGACGCGCTGCTCGATGTCGCCGATCCGGTGTGTGCCTGGCGCGCCATCGCACAACTGCGAAATCACGCCGACCTGCTGCTGGCCAAAGCCGCGCAAACCATGCTTGAAGGTTGTCCGCTGACCGCCCACCTGGTCTGGGAGCAGATTCAACGGGCACGGCACCTGTCTTTGGCCCAGGTGTTCCAGATGGAGTACGCCATGAGCCTCAATTGCTGTCGGCATCCAGAGTTCAGTGAAGGTGTGCGCGCACGTTTGATCGACAAGGACCAGAAACCGCGCTGGCACTGGGCGGACATCGCCCAGGTGCCAACAGCGGTAGTCCAGGCGCACTTCAGCAAGGCCTGGGAAGGCCGCCATCCCTTGGCGGATCTGGCCTGAATGGCCTAGCGATGCCAGTTGCCGTCGCGCCGGCCATCGCCATTGCGGTCGTGGCGTGAATTGCCCTGGCGATAACGGTCATACCCACGGCCCGGATAGGGTTTGTAATAATGATCCGGTGCCGACCGGTAATAGTGCGGCGTCGCGCGGTTGTAATGAGGCGTCGAGCGGTAATAGTGCGGCGTTGAACGGTAATACTGCGGTGGCGGCGAGTAGTAACGCGGTTGCGGCACCACATAGTAACCACGGTTGTATTGATAACCAGGCTGGTAATAGCCCGGATAGCCATAGCGATCAGCGGTATAGACTTCGGTGCGATAGTAGTAACCGTTACCTCCGTAAGGAACACAGCCGGCGGTCAGCAAACTCAGCACTGCAACAAGCAAAAGTCGGCGATACATGGCGGCCTCCTGGACCGCGAAACTGCCCATCCCAGCGGCGCTGGTCGGCGTCGATCGGCAAGCGCTGATCGACACTGATTAAGACCACATAAAGCCGATCCGGTGCCCTTGCCGCAATAATTTGCAACAAGGGCAATACCCTTGATATTTGTCCAGTTATTTTCCGGCCGTAGCACTAGAATGAACGGCATTGGCCTATATCAAGGGAATGCCATATTGCCTCGCTCCACCCTGTTTTCGCAGCGCTCGCTGATTCTGACCTTGCTGCTGTTGCTCGGCTGCGGCTTCCTGGCCACGTCGCTGTTGAGCTATTTCGCCTCGCGCAGTTCGATCCGCGACAGCATCGTCAACACCGAGCTGCCACTGACCTCCGACACGGTCTATTCGGAAATCCAGAAGGATCTGGTGCGACCGATCCTGATCTCCTCGATGATGGCCCACGACACCTTTTTGCGTGACTGGGCACTGGGCGGTGAACGCGACCCGACGCAAATCTCCCGGTACCTCAATGAAGTCATGGGCCAGTACCGTGCCTACACCGCATTTTTCGTTTCCAGCGCCACCGGTAACTACTACCAGGCGCAAAAGGGCGTGATGAAGAAAATCGACCCGCAGGAGCCGCGCGACACCTGGTACTACCGGGTGCTGAAAATGGACGCGCCCTATGAAATCAACGTTGACCTGGACATGGCCAACCAGGACAAGCTGACGGTATTTATCAACTATCGCGTGTTCGACTACAGCGGCAACTTCATCGGTGTCGCCGGCATCGGTCTTACGGTCGAAGCCGTGGTGCGCCTGATCGATGACTACCAGCAGCGCTACCAGCGTCAGGTGTACTTCGTCGATCCGCAAGGCAACGTGGTGTTGACCGGGTCAACGGGCGGTGCCCATGGTGCCCGCACGGGCCAGTCGCTGCGTGAACTGGACGGTTTGCGGGAATTGCTCAGGCAGATGCCACAACCTGTCAGCGGCAGCCATGAATACCTGAGCAGTGACGGTCACAGTCACTTTCTCAACGTGCGCCTGGTGCCAGAGCTGAACTGGTACCTGTTCGTCGACAAGCGCGAAGACGGCGCCCTGGATAACATCCGCCAGTCGCTGTACCTGAACCTGGTGATCTGCACCATCATCGGCCTGGTGGTGCTGTCGCTGCTCAACGCCATGGTCAAGCGCCATCAGGACAACATCGAAACCCTGGCCACCCGTGACAGCCTCACCGGCCTGCCCAACCGCCGCGGCTTCGACTTGCTGGCAGCCCAGGCGCTACAAGAATCCCAGCGCGAGCCCAAGCCACTGGTCGCCTTGTTGATCGACCTCGATCACTTCAAGCAACTCAACGACACCCATGGCCACCTGGCCGGGGACGAAGTCCTGCGTCAGTTCGCCGACGTACTGGAAAACTGCCTGCGCCAGGCGGATATTATCTGTCGCTGGGGTGGTGAGGAGTTCATCGTGCTGCTCAAGGACACCGACGCTGCTCATGCCCAGGAGGTAGCGGAAAAGCTCCGCCTGCACACCGAGCAACGAGCGTTCAGCTTCGCCGACAAAGTGATCCGATTGACCACCAGCATTGGCTTGAGCAGTCTGCAGCCTGAAGATACCCTGCACAGCCTGATCGCCCGCGCCGATCATGCGCTGTACCGCGCCAAGCAAAGTGGACGCAACCGCGTCTGCGTAGAAATGCCCAGGTCCGACTATGAATGATCCGCAACGCTGCCCCGCCTGTGGCGCCAGCAACCGCTGCAGCCTCGCCGACCCGCGCACGGCGGCCAAGGCGTGCTGGTGCTACAGCGTCAGCATCGCCGCCGAAGTGCTTGAGGCGTTGCCTGTCGAACAGCGCAACAAGGCTTGCCTGTGCCCCGCCTGCGCCCAGGTGCTGGAACAACTGGAAGCGGCAAAACACGCCGGCGAGCGTTAAACTGCAACGCCCTGCACCTGGCCTTGTATGCGTCTCGATCGATTCCTCAGCAACCTGCCCTGCTTCAACCGTCAGCAAGTACGTTTGCTGCTGGCAGAGCGGCGGGTGCGCGTGGACGGTTATTGCGTCAGCGACCCGCGCCTGGAGGTGCGTGATTTCAGCCGCATCGAGGTCGATGAACAGCTGCTGCAGGCCGGGCGTGCGGCGCGCTACCTGATGCTGCACAAACCCCAGGGCTGCGTCAGCGCCACCCAGGACCCGGAGCACCGCACCGTGCTCGACCTGATCGATGAAGCGGACAAGCACGAGCTGCACATTGCCGGACGCCTGGATTTCAACACCACCGGTCTGATGTTGCTGACCAATGACGGCCAGTGGTCACGACGCCTGACCCAGCCGCAAACCAAACTGCCGAAGATCTACTACGTCGAAACCGAGCAGATCATCGAGCCCCACTACATCGAGAAATTTCGCCAGGGCTTCTACTTCGCTTTTGAAGACCTCACCACCCTGCCTGCCGAATTGACCCTGCTCGGCCCACGCAGCGCGCGCCTGAGCATCGTTGAAGGCCGCTACCATCAGGTCAAGCGCATGTTCGGCCACTTCGACAACAAGGTGCTGCGCCTGCACCGCGAATCCATGGGCCCGCTGCAACTGGACCCGGGCTTGCGTCCCGGCGAGTACCGCGCGCTCTATCCCGAGGAAATCCTGGCGATCTGAGGTCACGACCGCCTGGCAGAAAAGTTTCGTCAATTTCCCCAAAGGCACTTGCGGGTTACTCTGCTGCCTGCTTGAATCCAATCGTCGGTCTGCATGTGACTCATCAGTCACATCCGTAGTCCAAGACACCTTTTTGCTGGCTACCAGTGCCTTGAAGCACCGGGGTCCGGCAGATTGCCCACCTAGAACAATACCGGTCGACCGGCGTTACAGGATCGACAAGGGCCCTCAGCTTCTCTTCAAGGCGTATGCCTACCTGTCATAAAGAACGCGCATCCTTGCATGTGCGAACACCCTTTTTGCGCCAGGAGTCGACGACATGAGGCCAGAAATTGCTGTGCTTGATATACAAGGTCAGTATCGGGTTTACACGGAGTTCTATCGCGCAGACGCCGCTGAGAAGACGATCATCCTGATCAATGGCTCGCTGGCGACGACAGCCTCGTTTGCCCAGACGGTGCGCAGCCTGCATCCGCAATTCAACGTGGTGCTCTACGATCAGCCCTATGCCGGCAAGTCCAAGGCGCACAACCGCCACGAGCGGCTGCTGACCAAGGAAACCGAAGGGCAGATTCTCCTCGAATTGATCGACCACTTCGCCGCCGACCATGTGATGTCGTTTTCCTGGGGCGGTGCCTGCACCCTGCTGGCCCTGGCGCACAAGCCGCGGCGCATCGAAAAGGCGGTGGTCAGCTCGTTCTCGCCAGTGATCAACGAGCCGATGCGCGAGTACCTTGAACGTGGCTGCCAGTACCTCAGTGCCTGTGACCGCTACCAGGTCGGCAACCTGGTCAACGACACCATCGGCAAGCACCTGCCGTCGCTGTTCAAGCGCTTCAACTACCGGCACGTCAGCAGCCTGGACAACCACGAATACGCGCAGATGCACTTTCACATCAACCAGGTGCTCGACCACGACCTGGACAATGCCCTGCGCTCGGCTCGGGTGATCGACATTCCGGTGCTGTTCATGAATGGTGAGTGGGATGAATACACCACCATGGATGACGCCCGGCAGTTCAGCCGCCACGTGCGCAATAGCCACTTCAGCGAAATCCGCGCCACCGGCCACTTCCTCGACATGGAACACAAGGCGGCCTGCACTGATACGCGTGACGCCTTGCTGGGTTTCCTCAAACCCGCCGTCCGGGAGTCCCGCGTACGTAATCAGTACGTCCAGGAGCATCATGCACTGGCGATCTGAACACCCCGGTTGGCGGTAGCGCAGCCTCCTGCATCAACGGCCCGATCGGGCAGACGGAAGATGCACGACCTCGCGCTACCAGCCACCGCCCCAGGCTTTTTGCACAACAAAGCTTCAAATCGCAGAGCACTTCTGGTACAACGTCAGCCCTGCAAGCGGGTGTCGTATAATGGCATTACTCCAGCTTCCCAAGCTGATAACGAGGGTTCGATTCCCTTCACCCGCTCCAAGTATTTCAAGGCTTCCAGCAATGCGTGTAGATGACCGCAATGAGTTGGGGGCTATTTTGGGGGACGTTTGCACAAAAGTGCGACTCCCTTGAAACACCCTCTGCGACACCCTCCCTGCCCCGCAAAAATTGATTGCTCAAACCGCCTCCCAAGCTAAAGCAGCTGATCAATCAAAACCGCGTTGGTATAGATCAAGCTTCCATCGCTCGCTCGATGCCCGACCAAATGGAACTGACCGCGCTCGTCGTGCAGATAGACGCGCATTTGGCAGTCGGACAAGGGACCGTATCCCTCTGGCAAGATCAAATCCATTGAGCTCATGTCGACATCGACCATGGCTTCACGCTCATGGGTCTTCTGCAGGCGTTCTTCAGCTTCCTCCAGGCGCAGATGGAGGGGGCCGTCGATGTAAAAATGGATGTCGCCCACCGGGGTGGACTTTTGCTCGGGGTTGGTTTTGCACCAACCTTCGATCGTCAGGGTACTCATGACGAAACCTCCGCCGTGAACTACTGGACTCTGTAGCTCTTGTCGCTATCAATGCCACCCGGCAGGGATCGTCTTTTGGGGCCGCTTCTGCCCGATCTCTGCCGTCCGTAAGCTGAAATTGAGTATAGCTGGCAACCGGGCCTTGCTTGCCAACCTCACGGTACAACCCGATGGAACTATACTTTTTACTGACTTTTCCGCCCGGATGGGTGGTACTTGTCTGCCCTGGTTGGACGTCAGTGGCGATGCTTTTGCATAACCAATGAACAACAGGAACAGGATGAAGAGGAAATGGCAATAGCAATTACCTTAATACTAATCGTTATTGCATCAGTGCTGTTCCACATACTAGCGCCTTGGCAGGCAACACCGGCAGCTTCCAACTGGGGTTCAATAGATACCACCCTGTTCATCACCCTGATCATTAGCGGAATATTTTTCATCGCCATCACGGTATTTATGGCAGTAGCCGTGATGCGTTATCGTCACAAGGAGGGTGCCAGGGCACACTACCAGCCAGAAAGTAAAAAGCTGGAGTTATGGTTAATTATCGTTACCTCGGTGGGTATTGTCGGCATGTTGGCGCCGGGTCTGGTTGTTTACAGCGATTTCATCCGGGTGCCGAAAAATGCCTATGAACTTGAAGTGGTCGCCCAGCAGTGGCAGTGGGCCTTTCGTTTTCCCGGCCAGGACGGGAAGCTGGGCAAATCGGATATCAGGTTTGTTGATTCCGCCAATCCCCTCGGCGTTGATCCCAAGGATCCTGCCGGGCAGGACGATGTACTTATAAGAAACAATGAAGTTCGCCTTCCGCTCGATAAGCCGGTGAAAGTTTTACTGCGATCTAAAGATGTGCTGCACAATTTCTATGTGCCGCAGATTCGCAGCAAGATGGACATGGTGCCAGGGATGGTGTCGTACTTTTGGTTTACGCCGACTAAAACCGGGAACTATGAAATTCTTTGCGCTGAATATTGTGGTTTAGGTCATTACAACATGCGTGGCCAGATGATCGTGGAAGAACAGGGCGCCTTCGATCAATGGCTGACCAGCCAACCGACTTTTGCGCAGACATTAGCCACAGCTGCCAAGCCAAGTCGGGACAGTGTGCTGGAAAAAGGCCGCCTGTTGGTCGAAAACCTCGGCTGCAGTGCCTGCCATAGTCAGGATGGCAGTGCCAGTCTCGGCCCGGGATGGAAGGGTCTGTACGGCCGCACTGAACAGCTTGTCGATGGCACCAGTGTGCTGGTCGATGAGGCCTACCTGAAAGAGTCGATCCTCGATCCGAAGGCCCGACTGGTACAGGGCTACCCGCCAGTCATGGTGGCCTATACTCTCACTGAAGATGACCTGGGTGCTCTCGTCGCCCTGATCAAATCACTGGGCGCTGCGCAGCAAGACGATGAGCATTCTTCCAGCCAAGCGTCGGGCCCTGGTGACGACTTGGCGGCGCAGGGACAGCGGCTGGCCGAGTCGCTCGGTTGTCTGGCTTGCCACAGTGTCGATGGCAGTAAGGGCGTCGGCCCCAGCTGGCAGGGCCTGTATGGCACGACAGTAACCTTTGCCGACGGTACGAGCATAAAGGCCGATGAGGGCTATATAAAAGATTCGGTTCTCAATCCCGGTGCCCAAATCGTCAAGGGCTATGCAGCCGTCATGCCGGCCTTTGCGCCGAGTGATAAGGAGTTGAACGCACTGATCGCTTTTATCAAGTCCAAAGCGAATGCCGATGCTGATATGAGCAAGGCACAACCAGGGAAGTAGCCGTAAAGCAGCCAGGAATACACCGAAACTTCGACAGGAGGATGACGTGATGGCCTATGCGGAGCAAGCCGAAACAGAAGCACTGCACGAGCCAAAAAGTTTCCTGACCAAATATATCTGGAGCCAGGACCACAAGGTCATCGCCATTCAATATTCCTTGACGGCGCTGTTCGTGGGGCTTATCGCCGTGGTGTTGTCCGGCTTGATGCGCATGCAGATAGGCTTCCCCGGCAGTTTGGCGTTCATGGACGCCAGTGCTTACTATCAGGCGATGACCATGCACGGCATGATCATGGTCATTTATTTGCTAACGGCTTTGTTTCTGGGGGGCTTCGGCAACTATCTGATCCCACTGATGGTGGGCGCCCGCGACATGGTCTTCCCCTATGTCAACATGCTGAGTTACTGGTTCTACCTGCTGGCGGTAGTGGTGTTGCTTGCCAGTTTCTTTGTCCCTGGCGGCCCCACCGGTTCGGGCTGGACGCTCTACCCGCCACAATCCATTACTCAGGGAACACCGGGGGTCGAGTGGGGCATCGTGCTGATGCTCGTCTCACTGGCGATTTTTATTGTCGCAGCCACCATGGGCGGGCTGAACTACGTCACCACGGTGTTGCAAGCGCGTACGCACGGCATGACATTGTTCCGCATGCCGCTCTCCGTATGGGGCATCTTCATGGCCTCGATCATGGCCTTGCTGGCTTTCCCGGCATTGTTTGTCAGTGCGGTCATGATGCTGTTTGACAAGCTGTTGGGCACCAGTTTCTTTATGCCGGCGATGATCTCGCTGGGGCAGCAACTCGATCACCAAGGTGGCAGCCCGATATTGTTCCAGCATCTGTTCTGGTTCTTCGGCCACCCGGAAGTCTACATCGTTGCTCTGCCCGCGTTTGGCCTGGTCTCCGACTTGATCAGCACGCATGCGCGTAAAAATATCTTCGGCTACCGAATGATGGTGTGGGCCATTATTGCGATTGGCGTACTCAGCTTTGTGGTGTGGGCACACCATATGTATGTCAGTGGAATGAACCCGTACTTTGGCTTTTTCTTCGCCGTCACCACCTTGATCATCGCGGTGCCGACCGCTCTGAAAGTCTATAACTGGGTGCTGACCCTGTGGCGGGGTGACATCCATTTGACGGTGCCGATGTTGTTTGCCTTGGCCTTTATCGTCACCTTCCTGGTCGGCGGTCTTACCGGGTTGTTTCTCGGCAATGTGATCGTGGATATTCCGCTCTCGGACACCTATTTCGTCGTCGCCCATTTTCATATGGTCATGGGTGTTGCTCCGGTACTGGTGGTGTTCGGCGGAATTTATCATTGGTTCCCGAAAGTAACCGGGCGCCTGTTGAACGACACCCTCGGCAAGTTGCATTTCTGGATTACCTTTCTGGGCACCTACGCCATCTTCTTCCCCATGCACTACCTGGGCTTTCAAGGCATGCCTCGGCGCTATTACGCCTATGAAAACTACGCGTTCATCCCGCAGTCGGCGCAAGAGTTGAATGCTTTCATTACGGTGGTCGCTTTGATCGTCGGCGTTTCCCAACTGTTGTTTCTGTTCAACCTGGCCTGGAGTGTATTTAAAGGCAAGCCCGCAGGCAGTAATCCCTGGGGCGCGGCCAGTCTGGAATGGCAAACACCGAATACCCCACCGATACACGGTAACTGGGGAGCGCAGCTGCCGGTCGTGCATCGCTGGGCCTATGACTACAGTGTGCCGGGGATAGACCAGGACTTCGTTGCGCAAACGGTCTCCGCCGAGGAGCTGGAGCAAATGCGGCAACTCAGTGCCGCCACCAAGATAGCGGACGCTAAAACATGAACAGACTGCTATTGAGAAACGCCGACGGCGCTGACCCCGGTGGCAGTTGGAATCGCGATCCTGAGGGGATTCAAGCCGCCGAGGGGGCCGATAGACGCCAAACCGCAAGAGTAGGCCTGCGCGTGTTTCTGGTGGTGGTGAGCTCGTTATTCTTTCTCTTCCTGTTCGCCTTTATCGCCCGCTCACAAATGGCCGACTGGCTACCCCTGACAGAGCCCTTGGCGCCGTTAGCCAATCCATGGCAGCTATGGCTGAACTCAGCTTTTCTGGTATTCAGTTGCATCGCACTGCAGTGGTCGCGTATGGCCGCTCGACAGACTCGACTGGGCGCAACTGTCATTGGCTTTGCATTGGGGGGCATATTTGCAATTACCTTTCTGATAGGACAACTCTGGGTCTGGCAGCAGTTTGTCGCCTGGGGCTACTTTGTCGCCAGCAATCCGGCCAAC
>JBOICD010000076.1:0-10979 GCA_050739855.1 Pseudomonas sp. | reverse complement strand
ACCAGACGCTTGCCCAACCACTGCGCAGCGAACGCCTTGGCGTCTTCTTTGCTGCGAACCAGCTTGACGCCGCCCGCTTTACCGCGACCACCGGCGTGAACCTGGGCTTTGACAACCCACTCGGTGCCACCGATCTTTTCGCAGGCTTCTGCGGCAGCTTCAGGGGTGTCGACTGCGAAACCCTTGGAAACTGGCAGGCCGTATTCAGCGAACAGCTGCTTACCCTGATACTCGTGAAGATTCATGCTTTTTACCGTCTTCGTTAGGTACTGCGCTTCGGCGCTGCGCTCTTTGGGAGTGCCGCGCCACCTGTGACCACTTGCCCCCGGTATGCTCCGGGAGTTCGAGTCCGGCGGACTTTCCGCGGTGAGTCATGCACGCAAGACTCACGACGGGCCACCCGCCGTGGTTTCTTATTATTTAACGCTTCTTACGGTTGGCGACGTGAATGGCACCGCCATTCACCGCCAGCGCGGCTTCATGCAGCGCTTCGGACAGGGTCGGATGGGAGAAAACCATCATGCCCAGGTCTTCGGCGCTGGTGCCGAATTCCATTGCGATTGCACCCTGCTGCACCAGTTCGGCAGCCGATGGGCCAATCACGTGTACACCCAGAACGCGGTCGGTCTTGGCATCGGCGATGACCTTGACGAAACCACCGGTGTCGTTGGCAGCCATCGCACGGCCGCTGGCCGCGAACGGGAAGGTGCCCACGTTAACCTCAACGCCTTCAGCCTTCAAGGTCTGTTCGGTTTTACCGACCCATGCGATTTCCGGGTGAGTGTAGATCACCGACGGGATCAGGTCGTAGTTCATCTGGGCTTTGTGGCCCTTGATGCGCTCGACAACCATGATGCCCTCTTCCGAGGCCTTGTGCGCCAGCATCATGCCACGTACCACGTCGCCGATGGCGTAGACGCCCGGAACGCTGGTAGCGCAGTAGTCGTCGACGAACACGAAACCACGCTCGTCGATGGTCACGCCGCTGTCGGCAGCCAGCAGATCAGTGGTCACTGGACGACGGCCGACCGCAACGATCAGCTTGTCGAAGGTGATTTTCTGCTCGCCGTTGGCATCGGTGTAGGTCACTTCGACTTCAGCGCCGTTGACCTTGGAGCCGGTCACGCGAGCGCCCAGCTTGATGTCCAGACCTTGTTTGGTCAGGGTCTTCAGGGCTTCCTTGGAGACGGCGGCGTCAGCAGCCATCAGGAAGGTGTCGAGGGCTTCCAGCACGGTAACTTCTGCGCCCAGGCGAGCCCAGACCGAACCCAGCTCCAGACCGATAACGCCAGCACCAATAACGCCCAGGCGCTTAGGTACGGCCTGGAATTCCAGGGCGCCGGTGGAGTCGACGATGACGTTCTGGTCGACCGGAGCCGGTGGAATGTCGATCGGACGCGAGCCGGAAGCCAGGATCACGTTTTCGGCTTCGATGATTTCGGTGGTGCCGTCAGCCTTGGTGACTTCGACTTTCTTGCCAGCCAGCAGTTTGCCGTGGCCCTGGATCGAAGTAACGCCGTTGGCCTTGAACAGAGTGGCAACGCCACCGGTCAGGTTCTTGACGATGCCAGCCTTGCGGCCAACCATCGCCGCGACGTCCATTTTGACTTCGCCGGTGGAGATACCGTGGACGTTGAAGCTCTCTTTGGCTTCCTTGTACTTCCAGGAGCTGTCCAGCAGCGCCTTGGACGGAATGCAACCCACGTTCAGGCAGGTACCGCCGAGGGCCAGTTTGCCTTCGCCGTCAGTGTACTTCTCGATACAGGCAGTGCTCAGACCGAGTTGCGCGGCCTTGATTGCAGCTACGTAGCCGCCAGGACCTGCGCCAATCACTACCACGTCGAATTTCTGGGTCATAAAAGATTCCTTTTAGCTTCAAGCCACAAGCTGCAAGCTGCAAGACGACCGGCTTCTACTTGAAGCTTGCCGCTTGCAACTTGCAGCTGTTTTTTTAGATGTCCAGCAACAGACGAGCCGGGTCTTCCAGCAGGTTCTTGATGGTCACCAGGAAGGTCACGGCTTCTTTACCGTCGATCAGGCGGTGATCGTAGGACAGTGCCAGGTACATCATCGGACGGATAACGACCTGACCATTGATGGCCATTGGACGCTGGATGATGTTGTGCATGCCCAGGATAGCGGCCTGTGGCGGGTTGACGATCGGCGTCGACATCATCGAACCGAAGGTACCACCGTTGGTGATGGTGAAGGTACCGCCGGTCATTTCGTCGATCGACAGTTTGCCGTCACGGGCTTTCTTGCCGAAGGTAGCGATGCCGTTTTCGATTTCAGCCAGGCTCATCAGCTCGGCGTTACGCAGAACCGGCACCACCAGGCCACGGTCGCTGGAAACGGCAACACCGATGTCCGCGTAGCCGTGGTAGACGATGTCGGAACCGTCGATCGAGGCGTTGACCGCCGGGAAGCGCTTCAGCGCTTCGGTGGCAGCCTTGACGAAAAACGACATGAAGCCCAGGCGTACGCCGTTGTGGGTCTTCTCGAACAGGTCCTTGTACTTCGAACGCAGGGCCATGACTTCGGTCATGTCGACTTCGTTGAAGGTGGTCAGCATGGCCATGTTCGACTGTGCTTCAACCAGGCGCTTGGCCACGGTTGCACGCACGCGGGTCATCGGCACGCGCTTCTCGGTACGATCGCCAGCAGCAACGACCGGCGCAGCAGCGGCAGGCTTGGCAGCTGGAGCGGCAGCCGGAGCGGATTTCTTCGCTTCGATGGCAGCTACAACGTCTTCCTTGGTGATGCGACCGTCTTTGCCGGTGCCCTTGATGCTGTTCAGCGCGATGCCGTTCTCTTCGGCCAGCTTGCGAGCAGCCGGAGCGCCGATGGCGTCTTCGTCGCCGGCAGCGGCGGCAGGTGCAGCAGCGGCAGCAGGAGCGGCAGCAGCGGCAGGCGCAGCGGCAGCAACGCCACCTGCTTCGATCGAGCCCAGGACTTCGTCGGAGAGGACGGTGTCGCCCTCGCCCTTGACGATAGCGCCCAGTACGCCGTCAGCGGTAGCCAGTACTTCCAGGACAACCTTGTCAGTCTCGATGTCGACGATCAGTTCGTCACGCTTGACCGCTTCGCCCGGTTGCTTGTGCCAGGTGGCAACGGTGCCATCGGCAACCGATTCCGGGAAAGTAGGGGCTTTGATCTCGATAGCCATTATCAGTGGTTCCTTAAATTCGGTTTCTGGTGCGCGATGGCATTAAACAGTGAAGGCATCTTGCAGCAGTTTTTCCTGCTGCTCGGCGTGCATCGAAGCGTAACCACAAGCGGGTGCTGCCGAAGCCTCACGACCGGCGTATTCCAGAACCAGCTCTTTATTGTGGCGGGTCAGGATACGACGCATGTGGTGCTGGCTGCTGTACCAGGCGCCCTGGTTCATCGGCTCTTCCTGGCACCACACCACATCCTTGAGATGGGTGTACGGCGCGAGGATCTCGACCAGATCGTCCTCAGGGAATGGATACAGCTGCTCGATACGCACGACGGCGATGTCTTCGCGGCCTTCGGCACGGCGTTTTTCCAGCAGATCGTAGTAAACCTTGCCGCTGCACAGGACCAGGCGAGTGACTTTTTTCGGATCGAGGGTATCGATTTCCGGGATCACAGTCTGGAACGAGCCTTCGGCCAGATCTTCCAGGGTCGAGATGGCCAGCTTGTGGCGCAGCAGCGACTTTGGTGTCAGCACGATCAGCGGCTTGCGCAGCGGACGGATGACCTGACGACGCAGCAGGTGGTAGATCTGAGCCGGCGTGGTCGGTACGCAAACCTGGACGTTGTGCTCGGCGCACAGCTGCAGGTAACGCTCCAGACGCGCCGAAGAGTGCTCAGGCCCCTGCCCTTCATAACCGTGTGGCAGCAGCATGGTCAGACCGCACAGACGGCCCCACTTGTGCTCACCGCTGGTGATGAACTGGTCGACAACCACCTGGGCACCGTTGGCGAAGTCGCCGAACTGCGCTTCCCAGATAACCAGTGCGTTTGGCTGGGTGGTGGAGTAGCCGTATTCGAATGCCAGGACCGCTTCTTCGGACAGGAACGAATCGTACAGGTCGAAACGTGGCTGGCCTTTGTAGAGGTTCTGCAGCGGAATGTAGGTGCTGGCGTCCTTCTGGTTGTGCAACACCGCATGGCGGTGAGAGAAGGTGCCGCGACCGATATCCTGACCCGTCATGCGAATCGGGTGGCCTTCGAACGCCAGGGTGGCGTAAGCCATGGTTTCGGCGTAGCCCCAGTTGATCGGCAAGCCACCGGCCTGCATCTTCTGGCGGTCTTCGTAGATCTTCGAAACCTGACGCTGAACCACGAAGCCTTCTGGCAGCTCCAGCAGCTTGGCCGACAGTTCCTGCAGGGTCTTCAGATCGAAGCGGGTGTCGTGACGCGCGGTCCAGGCGTGGCCCAGATACGGACGCCAGTCGACGAACAGCTCTTTGTTCGGCTCTTTGACCAGGCTCTTCACTACGTGCAGGCCATTGTCCAGCGCGTTACGGTAGTCGTCGACCTTGGCCTGGACGCGTTCGGCGTCAAGACGACCCGATTGGGTCAGGGCGTCGGCGTACAGCTCGCGGGTGGTGCGCTGCTTGGAGATCTGCTGGTACATCAGCGGCTGGGTGCCGTTCGGCTCGTCGGCCTCGTTGTGGCCGCGACGACGGTAGCAGACCAGGTCGATGACCACGTCACGCTTGAACTGCATGCGGTAATCGACGGCCAGCTGGGTCACGAACAGCACCGCTTCCGGATCATCGCCGTTGACGTGCAGGATCGGCGCCTGAATCATCTTGGCGACGTCGGTGCAGTACTCGGTGGAACGCGAGTCCAGCGGGTTGCTGATGGTGAAACCAACCTGGTTGTTGATCACGATGTGCACGGTACCGCCGGTCTTGAAACCGCGGGTCTGCGACATCTGGAAGGTTTCCATGACCACGCCTTGACCGGCGAATGCCGCGTCGCCGTGGATGGAAATCGGCAGTACCTTGTCGCCAACGCTGTCGTTACGACGGTCCTGACGGGCACGTACCGAACCTTCGACCACTGGCGAGACGATCTCCAGGTGCGAAGGGTTGAACGCCATGGCCAGGTGAACTTCACCACCGGCGGTCATCACGTTGGACGAGAAGCCCTGGTGGTATTTAACGTCACCGGAACCCAGCTCGACCTTCTTCTTGCCTTCGAACTCGTCGAACAGCTCGCGCGGGTTCTTGCCGAAGGTGTTGACCAGCACGTTCAGACGGCCACGGTGGGCCATGCCGATGACAACTTCCTTGGTACCGTAGGAACCGGAGCGCTGAATCAGCTCGTCCAGCATCGGAATCAGGCTCTCGCCGCCTTCCAGGCCGAAACGCTTGGTGCCCGGGTATTTGGTACCCAGGTACTTTTCCAGACCTTCTGCTGCGGTCACACGCTCAAGCAGGTGGCTCTGGACATCCGCAGAGAAAGCCGGGCGGCCACGAACGCTCTCCAGACGCTGCTGGAACCAGCTGCGCTGCTCGGAGTCGACGATGTGGGTAAATTCGGCGCCAATGGTGCGGCAATATGTCTGCTGCAAAGCGTCGAAAATTTCGCGTAGGCTCGCTTCCTCTTTGCCGATGAACAGGTCGCCGGCACGGAAGGTCGTATCAAGATCGGCATTGGTCAAGCCGTAGTGATTGATCGACAGGTCTACTGGCGCAGGGCGCTGCCACAACCCCAGGGGGTCGAGCTTGGCGGCTTGGTGGCCGCGCATACGGTAGGCCTGGATCAGTCGCAGTACTTCAACCTGCTTCTTCTCGTGTTCACTGCTCACGCTCCCGGCGGAAACCGGTTGGGCGCGGCGCTGGTTCTTTGCCAGCAGTACGAAATGGTCGCGGATTGTAGAGTGCGATACATCGGTAGCGGTGCTGCCTTCGGCGGGCAACTTCTGGAAGTAAGTGCGCCACTCTTCTGGCACAGCGTTAGGGTCGTGCAGGTAGAGCTCGTAGAGCTCTTCCACATATGCAGCGTTACCACCTGAAAGGTGGGCGCTTTCCCACATGCGCTGCATCACGCTTTCTTGCATGCTTGGTCACCCTCGGTTAGGGGACGGATCGGCGAGAGCCATAGCAAGCCTGGAAAAGTCCCAATGCAGCGACCGAACCAAGCCACCAAGGATCCCACAGATTTTCCGGGTACCAGCCCGGAAGCCCCTGCTGGTCTCATATCTTCATAGGTAAAAGCTCGGGCTTTTTGGGCCCTTGCTCGGGTTTCACCTTGGTGCGGGCAAGGGCCCGCACCTCGGCGTGCTACGGGTACAACACTTTAAAAATCAGACACCGCTCTGCAGCAACATGTTACGTACGTGGCCGATTGCCTTGGTCGGGTTCAGACCTTTAGGGCAAACGTTTACGCAGTTCATGATCCCGCGGCAGCGGAACACACTGAACGGGTCATCCAGCGCAGCCAGACGCTCCTCGGTCTTGGTGTCACGGCTGTCGGCCAGGAAGCGATAGGCCTGCAGCAGTGCAGCTGGACCGAGGAACTTGTCAGGGTTCCACCAGAACGATGGGCAGGAGGTCGAGCAGCAAGCGCACAGGATGCACTCGTACAGACCGTCCAGCTTCTCACGCTCTTCCGGCGACTGCAGACGCTCGATGGCCGGAGCCGGCGTGTCGTTCTGCAGGAATGGCTTCACCTTCTCGTACTGCTTGTAGAAGATGCTCATATCGACGACCAGGTCACGAATAACCGGCAGCCCAGGCAACGGACGGACGATCAGCTTGTTACGCTTGACCACTGCCGACAGCGGCGTGATGCAGGCCAGGCCGTTCTTGCCGTTGATGTTCATGCCGTCGGAGCCGCAAACACCTTCACGGCAGGAACGACGATACGAGAAACCTTCATCCTGTTCTTTGATCAGTGCCAACACATCCAGCACCATCAAGTCTTTACCACCGGTATCGACCTGGAACGTCTGCATCTTCGGCGCAGCGTCGGTATCGGGGTTGTAACGATAGACTTCGACTTGCAACATAGCGACCACCCCTTAGTAAGTCCGGACTTTTGGCTCGAACGCCGGTACGGTTTTCGGCGCGAAGTTGACGGCGCGCTTGGCAACCCGCTTTTCGCCCGGGAAGTACAGGGTGTGGCACAGCCAGTTTTCGTCGTCACGGTCTTCGTAGTCTTCACGGGCGTGAGCACCGCGGGACTCTTTACGAACTTCTGCAGCGATTGCAGTGGCTTCAGCGACTTCCAGCAGGTTCTGCAGCTCCAGCGCTTCGATACGCGCGGTGTTGAAGGCCTGGGACTTGTCGTTGATCTTGACGTTGGCGATACGCTCACGCAGTTGCGCCAGCTGCTCGATACCCTTCTGCATGTATTCGCCAGTACGGAATACACCGAAGTAGTTCTGCATGCAGCTTTGCAGCTCGCGACGCAGGGTAGCCACGTCTTCACCGGTGTTGCGCTCGTTGAGCTTGTTCAGGCGGCTCAGGGCAACATCGATATCGGTGTCGCTGGCGTCGAGGTACTCGATACCGTCGGACAGCGCTTTTTCCAGGTGCAGGCCAGCAGCACGGCCGAAGACGACCAGGTCGAGCAGCGAGTTGCCGCCCAGACGGTTGGCCCCATGAACCGATACGCACGCCACTTCACCTACCGCGAACAGACCCGGAATGATCTGATCTACGCCATCGGCGTCCTGAGTCATTGCCTGACCATGAATGTTGGTGGCAACGCCGCCCATCATGTAGTGGCAGGTTGGAACAACAGGAACCGGCGCGACGACAGGGTCGACGTGAGCGAAGGTCTTGGACAGTTCACAGATACCTGGCAGGCGGCTGTGCAGTACTTCTTCACCCAGGTGGTCGAGCTTGAGCATCACGTGGTCGCCGTTAGGGCCACAGCCGTTACCGGCGATGATCTCTTTAACCATGGAACGGGCCACAACGTCACGACCGGCGAGGTCTTTGGCGTTAGGCGCGTAACGTTCCATGAAACGCTCGCCATGCTTGTTGATCAGGTAACCGCCTTCACCACGGCAACCTTCAGTAACCAGTACACCAGCGCCGGCGATGCCGGTCGGGTGGAACTGCCACATTTCGATGTCCTGGACCGGAACGCCTGCACGCAGGGCCATGCCGATACCGTCACCGGTGTTGATCAGGGCGTTGGTGGTGGACGAGTAGATACGGCCAGCACCGCCAGTGGCCAATACAGTGGCCTTGGCTTTGATGTACATGGTTTCGCCGGTTTCGATGCAGATCGCAATCACACCAACGAACGCGCCTTCCTTGTTCTTCACCAGATCAACGGCGTAGTACTCGTTCAGGAAGGTGGTGCCTGCTTTCAGGTTGCCCTGGTACAGGGTGTGCAGCAGCGCGTGACCGGTACGGTCGGAAGCGGCACAGGTACGGGCGGCCTGGCCACCTTTACCGAAGTCCTTGGACTGACCACCGAACGGACGCTGGTAGATACGGCCTTGCTCGGTACGCGAGAACGGCAGACCCATGTGGTCCAGTTCGAAGACCGCAGCCGGGCCTTCCTGACACATATATTCGATAGCGTCCTGGTCACCGATGTAGTCGGAGCCCTTGACGGTATCGTACATGTGCCAGCGCCAGTCATCGTTCGGGTCGGCCGAAGCGATGGCGCAGGTGATGCCACCCTGGGCCGATACGGTGTGCGAACGGGTCGGGAAGACCTTGGTGATCACGGCAGTCTTGTGACCACCCTGAGCCAGCTGCAGCGCAGCGCGCATACCGGCACCACCACCACCAACGATGATGGCGTCGAATGAAATCGTAGGAATGTTAGCCATGAATCAGATACCCCAGAGAATCTGCACACCCCAGACGAAGTACGCGAACATCGCGACACCACATACCGCCTGGAACAGGAAACGTACGGCAGTCGCCGACTTGCCCAACGCCATCGGCGTCAGGTAGTCGGTAGCAATGGTCCACATGCCGACCCAGGCGTGAGCGCCCAGGGCAACCAGTGCCAGCAGACTGAAAATACGCATCGCGTTGTTGGAGAACAGAGCGTGCCACTGGGCAAACTCGATGCCCGGGTGCGCGACCAGGTATCCGATCAGGAAAATGAAATAAGCCGCGAGAACGACCGCAGAAACGCGCTGCGCCATCCAGTCATAGAGGCCCGAACGCGAGAGGTTCGTGACGTTGGTTACCATATCCAAACTCCTGCCAGCACGATCACCACCACAGAGACGGCGATGATAATTTTCGAGCCCAGTCTTCCGCCTTCCAGCGTTTCACCGATGCCCATGTCCATGATCAAGTGGCGCACACCGGCTACCAAGTGATACAGCAAGGCGGACAGGAGGCCCCATGCCACGAATTTGGCCAGCGGACTGGTCAAGCACGCCTTCACCTCGGCGAAACCTTCCTCCGAACCCAGGGATTTGCCCAATGCATAAAGCATGATGCCAAGGCCCAGGAAGAGGATGATGCCGGAAACACGGTGAAGAAATGACGTAACGCCGGTAATGGGGAGTTTGATGGTCCTTAGGTCTAGGTTTACAGGTCGTTGGCTTTTCACGGCTTTTTTCACACTGAAGAGCCCCTAGCAAGCAGGGCAAAGTTGTTGGTAAGTGTACTGGTCAGGTACCCACCACCCAGGGAGTGACGACCCCAGCAACACGGGCTTGCAAGCCCCTGGCGGTCGGGGGCCGATTATAGACAGTTAGGCTACTAATGACAACGCAAGGCCCTAGCCCAAATAGCGCATTGCCTTTAGCGGATAAAAGGCGTAAACGGGCGGCAATTTCGAGGAAAAACCGTGCCCAAAGCCCTTTACAACCGTGCTTTAGGCAAATTGACATTCGAATTTATCTCACTATAGTGGTGCGGGCCCTGCGTGGGGGGTCTGTCTGATGATTTCAAGCATTAATAGGAGGCCACATGGCTGACAAAAAAGCGCAGTTGGTCATCGAGGGCGCAGCCCCCGTCGAGCTGCCCATTTTAACCGGCACCGTTGGTCCCGATGTTATCGACGTTAGAGGGTTGGGGGCCACGGGTCACTTCACTTTCGACCCTGGTTTCATGGCGACCGCATCCTGCGAGTCGAAGATCACTTATATCGACGGCGACAAGGGAATCCTGCTGCACCGCGGCTACCCGATCGAACAGCTCGCTGAAAAATCCGATTACCTCGAGACCTGCTACCTGCTGCTCAACGGCGAACTGCCGAATGCCGAGCAGAAGGCCCAGTTCGTCAGCACCGTGAAGAATCACACCATGGTGCACGAGCAGTTGAAGTCCTTCTTCAACGGCTTCCGCCGCGACGCCCACCCGATGGCCGTCATGTGCGGTGTGGTCGGCGCCCTGTCGGCGTTCTACCACGACTCGCTGGACATCAATAACCCGCAGCACCGCGAAATCTCCGCGGTTCGCCTGGTCGCCAAGATGCCGACCCTGGCGGCGATGGTGTACAAGTACTCCATGGGTCAACCCATGATGTACCCGCGCAACGACCTGTCGTACGCGGAAAACTTCCTGCACATGATGTTCAACACCCCGTGCGAGATCAAACCGATCAGCCCGGTACTGGCCAAGGCAATGGACCGGATTTTCATCCTCCACGCCGACCACGAACAGAACGCATCGACCTCCACCGTCCGTCTGGCAGGTTCCTCGGGTGCCAACCCGTTCGCCTGTATCGCTGCCGGTATCGCCGCACTCTGGGGCCCGGCACATGGCGGTGCCAACGAAGCCGTGCTGACCATGCTCGATGAAATCGGCGATGTCTCGAACATCGACACGTTCATCGCCAAAGCCAAAGACAAGAACGATCCGTTCAAGTTGATGGGCTTCGGTCACCGCGTCTACAAGAACCGTGACCCACGCGCCACGGTGATGAAGCAGACCTGCGACGAAGTCCTGCGCGAGCTGGGCATCAAGAACGATCCGCAGCTGGAACTGGCCATGCGCCTGGAAGAGATCGCCCTGACCGATCCGTACTTCATCGAGCGCTCGCTGTACCCGAACGTCGACTTCTACTCG
>JBOICD010000075.1:0-11016 GCA_050739855.1 Pseudomonas sp. | reverse complement strand
GAGCAGGATCGCAGCTGCCTGGCTATCACCGAGGTACTTGCGGTACTGCGGATTGGCGAGAAAGCTCAACTGCCCCGGCCCGGCTTCCTGAAGGGTTGCCAGACCAGAGATTTCCAGCTCCTCGGGGCCACTCAGGGTGGCGCCGAGGAACTCGGCCAACTGGCCGAGTTTCATGGTCACAGTCATGTTCAACGGGACTGGTTCATGCGCTCGATGACTTGGCGAGTGATGTCGTACTGAGGTTTGACATCAATCACCGCGCCACGCTCGAGCACCAGGTCAAAACCGCCCTTCTTGATTACTTCTTCAACCGCGCCATCGAGCTTCGGCTTCAGTTGCTTGAGCATTTCACGGTCGGCCACAGCCTTGGACTCGTTCAGCTCCTTGGACTGGAACTGGAAGTCACGGGCTTTCTGCTTGTATTCAAGCTCCAGGCGCTCACGCTCTGGCTGGGCCATTTTGTCGCCACCAGCACGAATACGGTCGGCAATGCCCTTGGCGCTGCTTTCCAGGTTCTTCAGCTTGGTCAGCTGCGGGCCAAACTTCTTCTCGGCATCGACGGCGTATTTCTTCGCCGCGTCCGACTCAAGCAGGGCCATCTGATAGTTCAGGACGGCAATTTTCATTTCGGCGAAAGCCGGGGTTGCAACCAGGGCCGCAGCCAGTACTGCCAGTTGGGTCAACTTACGCACGATGCACTCCTACAGAATCCGTTGTCGTTAGCAGGGGGCAGACCTTAGAAGGTCTGACCCAGAGAGAATTGGAACACCTGGGTGTCGGCCTCGTCCGGCTTCTTCACCGGCATGGCCAGGCTGAAGCTCAACGGACCGAGCGCGGTAATCCAGGTCACGCCCAGGCCGACGGAGCTGGCCAGGCCCGACAGGCCGACCTTCTCGCAATCCGGCTGAGAGCCGCAGTTGGTATCGAACACGTTACCCACATCCCAGAATACCGAGGTACGCAGCGAGCGCTGGTCCTTGACGAACGGCAGCGGGAACAACAGCTCTACACCACCCTGGACGAGGACGTTACCACCGAACGGCAGTGGGTCCTGGTCCGGGTCGGCGATGGTGCCCGGGTTGGTGCCTTTACTTGGGGTACTGCGTGGACCCAGGCTGCTGTCCTTGAAGCCACGAACCGAGTTGAAGCCACCGGCATAGTAGTTCTCATAGAACGGCAGGCCCGAAGTGCCACCGAAACCATCACCATAGCCCAGTTCGGTGTGCAGGCGCAGGGTGTATTCGTTAGTGATTGGCTTGAACAGCTGGCCACGGTAGTCGAGCTTGAAGAACGACAGGTCGCTGCCCGGAGTGGTCGCCTCGAGCACCAGGCTCTGGGAATGACCACGGGTGGCCAGTACGCCCTTGTTCAGGGTCGACTCGGACCAACCGGCGGAAGCCTTGAAGTTCAGGTACTTGTCACCCTCTTCATTGACGAAGTCGAAGATCTCGTCGACGGTGTACTTACCGGTCTTGATCTCGTCCTGTTGTACGGTCAGGCCGAAGGTCAGACGCGAGGTTTCGCTGATCGGGTAACCAACGCTGACGCCTGCACCCAGACTGTCGACCGCATAGCTGGCAACGTCGACATCGAGGTCGTCGTAGTCGGTGGTGCGATAGAAGGCGTTATAGCCCAGGCTGACGCCGTCGGCAGTCCAGTAGGGGTCAACAAAGCCGAAGTTGTAGCGGCTCTGGTATTCACTGCGGGTCAGACCGATGGAGACCTTGTTACCGGTACCCAGGAAGTTGGTCTGGCTGATCGAACCACCGAGGATCAGACCGGCGCTCTGGGCGAAACCGACGCTGGCGGTGATCGAACCGGACGCTTGTTCTTCTACGCTGTAGTTGACGTCGACCTGGTCATCGGTACCCGGAACGGCCGGGGTCTCGACGTTGACTTCCTTGAAGAAGCCCAGGCGCTCGAGGCGGGTCTTGGACTGGTCGATCAGGTAGGTCGACGCCCAGCCACCTTCCATCTGGCGCATTTCACGGCGCAGCACTTCGTCTTCGGACTTGGTGTTGCCACGGAAGTTGATACGGTTGACGTAGGCACGCTTGCCCGGATCGACCACGAACATGATGTCGACGGTGTGATCCTGGTCGTTCGGTTGTGGCACGCCGTTGACGTTGGCGAAGGTGTAGCCTTCGTTGCCCAGACGACGGGTGATCAGCTCGGAGGTGGTGGTCATCACCTTACGCGAGAACACTTGACCCGGCTGCACCAGCATCAGCGACTTGATCTGATCTTCCGGCACCTTGAGGTCACCGGACAGCTTCACGTCACGAACGGTGTACTTCTCGCCTTCGTTGACGTTGACCGTAATGTAGACGTGCTTCTTGTCCGGGGTGATCGACACCTGGGTGGAAGCGATGTCCATGTTGATGTAGCCGCGGTCCAGGTAGTAGGAACGCAGACGCTCCAGGTCACCGGAGAGTTTTTCACGGGCGTACTTGTCATCGTTCTTGAAGAACGACAGCCAGTTGGTGGTCTTCAGCTCGAACAGGCCAACCAGGTCTTCTTCAGGGAAGACGGTGTTGCCGACCACGTTGATGTGCTGGATGGCAGCAACGGTGCCTTCGTTGATCTTGATCTTCAGGCCGACGCGGTTGCGCGGCTGCGGCACGACTTCAGTGTCGACCTCTGCCGAGTAACGACCCTGGGCAACGTACTGACGTTGCAGTTCGTTACGCACACCTTCAAGGGTGGCGCGCTGGAAGATTTCGCCCTCGGACAGGCCAGACTGTTTCAGACCCTTCATCAGGTCTTCAGTACTGATGGCCTTGTTGCCTTCGATCTCGATGCTGGACACCGAAGGACGCTCGACCACGGTAATGATCAGGACGTTGCCGTCACGACCCAGTTGGATATCCTGAAAGAAACCGGTCTTGAACAGTGCACGGGTGGAGTCCACCAGGCGACGGTCATCGGCCTCATCGCCGACGTTCAATGGCAAAGCACCGAAAACGCTGCCCGCGGAAACCCGCTGCAGACCATTGACACGAATATCGGAGATGGTGAAGGACTCGGCGTGAACTTCAGCGATCATCAGTACGGCGAGAACCGCAGTTAGCAGCAGACGTTTCATGAAGTCCTTTCTTATTCCAACTGGCAATAAACGACCCGCCGCGGGACGCGGCAGGTTCGCAATTGAGCGAAGCTTTACAGTCGACCCAAATCGTTTATCAGGGCAAGCAACATCACCCCGACTACCAAACTGATACCGATCTGGATCCCCCAACCTTGCACCCGATCCGAAAGCGGACGACCACGCGCCCATTCGATCAGGTAGAACAGCAAATGCCCCCCATCCAGTACTGGAATGGGCAGCAAATTAAGAACCCCCAGGCTAATGCTCAGGTAGGCGAGGAAATTCAGGAAATCCCCAACGCCTGACTGGGCTGAAGCGCCCGCCACTTTAGCAATGGTTATCGGTCCACTCAAGTTTTTTACCGAGAGCTCGCCGAACAGCATTTTCTTCAACGATTCGAGGGTCAGGACGCTCATGTCCCAGGTCCGTGAAAGCCCCTCGCCTACGGCCTCCAGCGGCCCATAGCTGACCTCCCGAAGCATGGCATCCGGCCACTTCACTGGCTTTACGCCAGCTCCGAGATAACCGCTGGCCGACTTGCCCTCGCCACGACTGGCCAGGGTAACCGGCACCTCCAGGGTTGTACCCTCACGCTCGATTTGCAGCACGACCTTGCTACCCGCGCGCCCACGCACGGTATCGACGACCTGCTGCCAGTCATTCAACACCTTGCCATCAAGGCTCAGCAGGCGATCACCGGTTTGCAGGCCAGCAGCCTTGGCCGGCCCCTTAGGGTCAAGCTCCGCCAGCACCGGCGGCAATGCCGGGCGCCACAGACGCAATCCCAGCGAGCGGATCGGATCGGGCTCGTCAGCCCCTTTGAGCCAGTTGTCCAGGGTCAGCACATGAGCACTGTCGACGGTTGCGCCCTCTTCGCGCACATTGATATGCAACTGGCCGCTTTCGCCCAGACGACGAATCAACTGCAAATTGACGGCAGACCAGCCAGTCGTCGCCTTGCCATCAATAGAAACAATTTCCTGACCCGCTTTCAGGCCTGCGGCCTCTGCCACACTGCCCGCTTCGACCCCACCGATTACCGGACGCTCCTGCTGCGTCCCAAGCATCGCCAGCACCCAGAAAAACAGGATGGCCAGCAAAAAGTTGGCCACAGGCCCGGCGGCGACGATCGCAATACGCTGGCGCACCGACTTGCGGTTGAAGGACTGATCGAGCTGATCAACCGGTACTTCACCTTCGCGTTCATCGAGCATCTTGACGTAGCCACCCAGCGGGATGGCTGCCACGACGAACTCGGTGCCATGGCGATCGTGCCAGCGCAACAGCGGCATACCGAAACCAACGGAAAAACGCAGAACCTTGACGCCACAACGCCGGGCCACCCAGAAGTGACCGAATTCGTGAAAGGTGACCAGCACACCCAATGCCACCAGGGTGCCGATAATCATGTAGAGCGCACTCATATCTTTCTCCGAATGACGTTCAGCCCAGCCAGGCGCCCGGCCTCAGCGCCCGTGATGGTTCAACCACTGCCCGGCCAGTTGGCGGGCGCGCTGATCGGCGGCGAACACCGCCTCAAGCGTCGGCACCGCGATGACCGGCTCCTGGTCGAGTACTTGTTCGATCATACTCGCGATCTGCGGGAAGCGGATCCGCCGCTGGAGAAATGCCTCCACCGCCACTTCATTGGCGGCATTGAGCATCGCCGGCGCACTATTACCCGCCTCGGCCGCCTGACGCGCCAGGCGCAGGCAGGGGAAACGCTGCTCATCAGGGGCCTGGAAATCCAGGCGCGCAACCGCAAACAGATCCAGCGGCGCGACACCGGAATCAATCCGCTGCGGCCAGGCCAGGGCATTGGCGATCGGCGTGCGCATGTCCGGGTTGCCCAGTTGGGCCAGCACCGAACCATCGACATAGTCGACCAGTGAGTGAATCACGCTCTGTGGATGCACCACCACTTCGACCTGGCTCGGCCGCGCATCGAACAACCAGCACGCCTCGATCAGCTCGAGCCCTTTATTCATCATGCTTGCCGAGTCGACCGAGATTTTGCGCCCCATGGACCAGTTAGGATGGGCACAGGCCTGTTCCGGGCTGACCTCGGCCAGTTCGGCCAACGGTGTTTCGCGAAACGGCCCACCGGAGGCGGTCAGCAGGATGCGCCGCACACCGACCTGGGACAGGCCACGGGCATAGTCGCCAGGCAAGCACTGGAAGATTGCGTTGTGTTCGCTGTCGATGGGCAGCAATACCGCACCACTGCGCTGCACGGCCTGCATGAACAAGGCGCCGGACATCACCAGCGCCTCTTTGTTAGCCAGCAGGACCTTCTTGCCCGCCTCGACCGCCGCCAGGGTAGGACGCAATCCTGCCGCGCCGACAATCGCCGCCATCACCGCGTCAACCTCGGGGGCTGCCGCCACCTGGCACAAGCCCGCTTCGCCTTCCAGCACTTCGGTGGTCGAACCGGCTGCCGCCAACCCTGCGCGCAGTTGCCCTGCCGCCTCGGACGACGGCACCACGGCAAACACCGGGGCATGACGCAGGCACAGTGCAAGCAGCTCCGGCAAGCGCGAGTAACCACTCAGGGCGAACACCTGGTAGCGGTCGGGATGACGAGCGATGACATCCAGGGTACTCAGGCCAATCGAGCCGGTAGCACCCAGTACGGTAATACGTTGCACGCTACTCACATCACGCCCCAGTTGGCTGCCCAGAGCAGCACGGCAAACAGCGGAATGGCAGCGGTCAGGCTGTCGATGCGGTCCAGTACACCGCCGTGGCCCGGCAGCAGGTTGCTGCTGTCCTTGATCCCGGAACGGCGCTTGAACATGCTTTCGGTCAAGTCACCAACCACCGACACCAGCACCACGATGGCAGCACCCACCAGGCCCAGCAACAGCTCGGCGATGCTCCAGTCGCGATCAAGGCCGACCACCAGGGTAATCACCAGGCTCATTGCCAGACCACCGTAGACACCTTCCCAGCTCTTGCCCGGGCTCACCTGCGGCGCCAGCTTGCGCTTGCCGAAGGCACGCCCGGAGAAGTACGCACCAATGTCCGCAGCCCAGACCAGCACCATGACCGCCATGATCAGCCAATTACCCAAAGGCCAGTGCTTGAGCAGCACCAGACCCTGCCAGGCCGGCAACAGGATCAACAGGCCGATCAGCAACCGGCAAGCGACGCTGGACCAGAGTTCGCTGCTACGCGGATACGTCAGCACCAGCCAGGTCGCCGCGCCCCACCACAAGACCGACGCACCGAGCACCCAAGGCGCCAGCTCCGGCATGAGGTAGAGCAGCATCAGCAGCCCGGCCACCACGGCGGCGAAGGCAACACGTACAGCTTGCGCCACCAGGCCCGCCAAGCGCGCCCACTCCCAGGCACCCAGGGTGACCACCAGACCGATGAACAGGGCGAAATCCCCACCATCGAGCAAGAAGAAGCCCCCCAGAGCGATCGGCAACAGGATCAGCGCAGTGATGATGCGTTGTTTAAGCATTAAGCACGGGCTCCAGCTTCGACCTGCTCGCTGGTTTTCCCGAAGCGGCGCTGGCGCGAAGCGTAATCAGCCAGCGCAGTGCGCATGGCCTCGTGTTTGAAGTCCGGCCAGAACAGGTCGGAGAAGTACAGTTCGGCGTAAGCCAGCTGCCACAACAGGAAGTTGCTGATGCGGTGCTCGCCACCGGTACGGATACACAGATCGGGCAGCGGCAGATCGCCTGTTACCAGGCAGGTCTGCAGCAGCTCGGGGGTGATGTCGTCCGCACGCAAGTGACCGGCCTGAACCTCGCGCGCCAGGCGCTGGGCGGCCTGGGCGATATCCCACTGGCCGCCGTAGTTGGCGGCGATCTGCAGGATGAAGCGGTTGCTGCCAGCGGTCAGCGCTTCCGCTTCGCGCATGGCGGCCTGCAGCTCAGGGTGAAAGCGTGAGCGGTCACCGATGATACGCAGGCTGATGTTGTTCTCGTTGAGGCGCTTGGCTTCCCGGCGCAAGGCCGAGAAGAACAGCTCCATCAACGCCCCGACCTCTTCGGCCGGTCGCTGCCAGTTCTCGCTGGAGAAGGCGAACAGGGTCAAGACCTCGACCTTGGCCTCGGCGCACACTTCGATGACCGCGCGCACCGCGTCGACGCCTGCCTTGTGCCCGGCAACACCGGGCAACAGGCGCTTCTTCGCCCAGCGATTATTCCCATCCATGATGATCGCGACATGGCGCGGCACCGATGGGGACCCACCCTGTTTGGTCTTTTCCATTGAAAAAAGTCCCGGCCCTTAAACGGCCATCAGGTCCTTTTCTTTTGCTTTCACAGCAACTTCGATGTCAGCCACGGCCTTGTCAGTCAGTTTCTGTACATCGTCAGCAGCGCGGCGCTCTTCGTCTTCGCTGATTTCTTTCTCTTTGACCAGGTCTTTGAGCTGGCTCAACGCGTCACGACGGATGTTGCGCACGGCAACGCGAGCATCTTCAGCGGCATCACGCGCCTGCTTGGTGAAGCCCTTACGGGTTTCTTCAGTCAGCGCCGGCATCGAGATCAGCAGCAGTTCGCCCAGGTTGGTCGGATTGAAGCCCAGACCCGAGTTGAGGATGGCTTTTTCTACCGCAGCCAGCATGTTGCGCTCAAAGGCCACGACCTGCAGGGTGCGAGCATCTTTAACAGTCACGTTGGCGACCTGGTTGATCGGGGTGTCAGCGCCGTAGTAAGGCACCTGGACACCGGCCAGAATCTGTGGGTTGGCCGCACCGGTACGAATCCGGCTGAACGCGTGGGCCAGCGATTCCAGGGACTTGCCCATGCGTTCCTGAGCGTCTTTCTTGATTTCGTTGATCATTTTTGAACTTCCTCGATCAGAGTTCCTTCAGCGCCACCATGCACGATGTTCAGCAGGGCGCCGGGCTTGTTCATGTTGAAGACGCGCAACGGCATCTTGTGGTCGCGGCACAGGCAGATTGCCGTCAGGTCCATTACGCCCAGTTTGCGATCCAGCACTTCATCGTAAGTCAGATGATCGAACTTCTCGGCATGCGGGTCTTTGAATGGATCTGCAGTGTATACACCATCGACCTTGGTTGCCTTCAATACCACATCGGCATCGATCTCGATGGCGCGCAGGCAAGCGGCGGAGTCGGTGGTGAAGAACGGGTTGCCGGTACCGGCAGCGAAGATTACAACTTCTTTCGAGTTCAGATGGCGCATGGCTTTGCGACGGTCGTAGTGATCGGTCACACCCACCATGGAGATGGCCGACATGACGATAGCGGTAATATTCGCCCGTTCCAGCGCATCACGCATGGCCAGGCCATTCATCACCGTAGCCAGCATGCCCATGTGGTCGCCAGTGACGCGGTCCATGCCGGCTGCACTGAGCGCCGCGCCACGGAACAGGTTGCCACCACCGATCACCAAGCCTACCTGAACACCGATCCCGACCAGCTGGCCAACTTCCAGTGCCATGCGATCCAGGACCTTGGGGTCGATCCCGAACTCTTCCGAGCCCATCAGGGCCTCGCCGCTAAGCTTGAGTAGAATGCGTTTATAGCGAGCTTGATAACCACTGCCCTGCTGAGCCATTGCGAATCTCTCCTGCGGCGTTTGTAAAAAAATCTGAGCGGGCTGTTTACAGCCTGCTAACTGTAGCGTGGCACTGCTTCAGTGCCAGCGGAAGCAGGTTGGATAAACCCCTTCCGGTTTGACAAAGAGGCTGCGCGCGTGAGCGGGCAGCCTCTTCGGGGCGACAGAGGTGAATCTGTCTTATTGCTTGGCAGCAGCCAGCTGTGCGGCAACTTCTTCAGCGAAGTTGTCAACTGGCTTCTCGATGCCTTCGCCTACTTTGAAGTAGGTGAAGGAAACGATTTCAGCGCCAGCTTTCTTGGCCAGTTCGCCGACCTTGATTTCCGGGTTCATGACGAACGCTTGCTCGACCAGGCTGGCTTCGGCCAGGAACTTCGAGATACGGCCTTTGACCATATTCTCGACGATGTTCTCAGGCTTGCCCTTGATCTTCTCTTCGTTCAGGGTCAGGAAGACGTTCTTCTCGCGCTCGATCGCTTCAGCCGAAACTTCCGACGGCAGCAGGAACTCAGGGTTGCTTGCAGCCACGTGCATGGCGATTTCTTTGGCCAGCTGGACGTCGCCGCCCTTCAGGACAACAGCAACACCGATCTTGTTACCGTGCAGGTAGGTGCCGACAACGTCACCCTCTACGCGCACCAGGCGACGGATGTTGACGTTCTCGCCAACCTTGGCAACCAGGGCTTCACGAGCTGCTTCACGCGATGCGATCAGCGGAGCTGCGTCGGTCAGTTTCTCGGCGAAAGCTTGTTCAACGCTTTCAGCGACGAAGTTTTTGAAGTCGTCTTGCAGAGCCAGGAAGTCGGTCTGCGAGTTGACTTCCAGCAGAACGGCGGACTTGTCGTCGGCCTTGATGGCGATTGCGCCTTCAGCGGCAACGTTACCAGCCTTCTTAGCAGCCTTGATGGCGCCCGAAGCACGCATGTCATCAATGGCTTTTTCGATGTCGCCGTCAGCCTTTTCCAGGGCCTTCTTGCAATCCATCATGCCTTCGCCGGTACGCTCACGCAGTTCTTTGACCAGCGCTGCAGTAATTGCTGCCATTTCAAATTCCTCTTGGATAGGTTTTCAACCATTCCACCCGATACTTGACGGGCGTTCAATTCTGTAAATCCACTCATCAACACTCATGCCCGGACAAGCTTGCAACGGCGATGCTGACAAGAGGATTTCAAGGTGGCAAAAAGGGGGCCTAGCCCCCTTTTTGCGTGCCGAGTAGACGCCAGGCGTCAATTACTCAGCAGCTGGTGCTGCTTCTTCAGCGTAAACTTCAGTGCCGCCAGCAACGTTGTTGCGACCACGGATAACCGCGTCAGCCATCGAACCCATGTACAGCTGGATAGCGCGGATGGCGTCATCGTTGCCTGGGATGATGTAGTCAACGCCTTCTGGGCTGCTGTTGGTATCGACAACGCCGATGACCGGGATGCCCAGCTTGTTGGCTTCGGTGATAGCGATGCGCTCGTGGTCAACGTCGATCACGAACAGGGCATCAGGCAGACCGCCCATGTCCTTGATGCCGCCCAGGCTGCGATCCAGCTTTTCCAGATCACGGGAGCGCATCAGGGCTTCTTTCTTGGTCAGCTTGGCGAAGGTGCCATCTTCGGCCTGGGTTTCCAGGTCGCGCAGACGCTTGATCGAAGCACGGATGGTTTTGTAGTTGGTCAGCATGCCGCCCAACCAGCGGTGATCGACGTACGGCGAACCGCAACGTGCTGCTTCTTCAGCAACGATCTTGCCAGCGGAACGCTTGGTGCCGACGAACAGAATCTTGTTTTTGCCCTGGGCCAGACGCTCGACGAAAGTCAGAGCTTCGTTGAACATTGGCAGGGTTTTTTCAAGGTTGATGATGTGAATCTTGTTGCGCGCGCCGAAAATGTATTTACCCATTTTCGGGTTCCAGTAACGGGTTTGGTGACCGAAGTGCACACCGGCCTTCAGCATATCGCGCATGTTGACTTGGGACATGATAGTTCCTTGATAAGTCGGGTTGGGCCTCCACGTATCCCAATGACCAACCCAGGATCCGTAGATCGAAGGCACCCAGGTCATCGTGTCGACACGTGTGTGGGTTCAAGCTTCCGGGGCTATCCCCGTAAAGCGGCGCATTTTATATCACACCAGCGTGGCAAACGGAACCCGAATTAGCATCGGCAGGAGCAGCCTGTGGGTGGGAGCGGGCTTGCCCCGCGATTACTGCCGGCCACATCGCATCGCGAGGCAAGCTCGCTCCCACTGTCACAGGCTTTTGCACCGCAACGCTAATCGCGCCAGAATGCCTCTATATAAAGGCTGTATCACAGCCATAGCCGCCTGAGCGGGCGCCGCTCTGGTAGAATCCAGCCTTTCCTCAGAATATTTGCGCATCAATGCGCCGTAGAGAGCCTG
>JBOICD010000074.1:0-11024 GCA_050739855.1 Pseudomonas sp. | reverse complement strand
CTCCCACCCACCCAGATTGTTTTTTTAGCGATCGGCAACCACTTCCAGCACCCGGATCTGATCCGGCTGCGGATAGTGCCAGCGCACCTGCACATCCCAGAACTTCACTCCGTACACGCGCTCCGGCGGTGGGATCTGATAGGCCGGACGCGGGTCCTGGGCCAGGCATTGTTCGATCAGCTCTACCAGCGGCTCTGCAAGGCGCAAGGCGTGCTCGCGGGCCTGGGGCAGGGCCGCGTCACTCCAGACGACTGAAATCGGCGCAGGCGGTGCGCTGGCCATCTGGTTGGTCGCGCTACTGACCGCATCGGCATAGGGCACATAGGGCTTGATGTCGAGCACCGGGGTGCCGTCGAGCAAGTCGATGCCCGACAGGAGCAGACGCCCGGCTTCCACCTTCTCCAGGCGCACCACCGATTGGCCGATGCCGTTGGGCCGGTGCGTCGCCCGGGTGGCGAACACGCCCATGGAGGTATTGCCGCCCAGGCGCGGCGGACGCACCTTGAGCCGTGGCTTGTCTTCCAGGGCCTGGTGGAACAGGAACAACAACCAGACATGGCTGACCTGTTCGAGCCCGGCCACCGCGTCGCCGCTGTCAAAGGGCGGCACCAGTTCCAGCACGCCGCGCGCAGCGGGCGCCAGCTGAGGCTGGCGCGGGATCGCGAACTTTTCCTTGAAACAGGAGCGGACGAAACCGATCGGTGCGACGCTGTAGTTCATCGCCGTCTCAGCCACGGACCCGCAGGGTCAGGCCCTTGAGGAAGTTGCGCAGCAGCTGGTCGCCACACGGACGGTAGTTGTTGTGCCCGACCTTGCGGAACAGGGCGCTGAGCTCCGGTTTGGATACCGGGAAATCGGCTGCCTTGAGGATCGCGTGCAGGTCGTCTTCCTTCAGCTCAAAGGCCACTCGCAGTTTCTTCATGATGATGTTGTTGGTCACGGGCAGTTCGACTGCCTGCGCAGGGCGGCTTTCATCCTTGCCACGCTTGAAGATCACCAGGCCATCGAGAAAGTGCGCGATGACTTCGTCGGGGCAGCGCACGAAGCCTTCTTCTTCGTCTTTCTTGAGGTAAGAGACGATATCGTCGGTGGCGACGTCGAAGCCGGTCAGCTTGATGATATCGGTCAGTTTGGCGTCATTGACGTCCAGCAGGTAGCGCAGGCTGCGCAGTACATCGTTGTGAATCATGGTGACAATCCTGTTCGGGGCGCAACCCGAGTGGCTGCGCCTTGTTACTAGAATTTTTCGCTGGTCGACAGATAGCGCCACTGGCCCAGGGGCAGCTTGCTCATGGACACGCCGCCGAGGCGAATCCGCCGCATGCTCAGCGGGGTGACTCCAACGCTGCTGCACAGCAAGGCGATCAGGCCAGGCTGCGGGTTTTTCAGGACCATGCGCAAGCGCGTTTCGTTCTGCCAGCTGGCCTTGATCTTCGGCAGCTCCTTGCCCTTCCAGGTGAATCCGCGGTTCAGCCGCTCCAGGCCGTGGGCGATCATGTCGCCACTGACTTCAACCACATACTCCTGTTCGAGCTTGGCCAGATCTGATTCGAGCTTGCGGGTTACCCGCCAGTCCTGGGTGAACACCTGCAGGCCACTGGCGCCTTGTTGCAAAGGTGCCACGTTGTTCAGGCGGGCGAAGTGACCTTTGAGCGGGCGACGGCCCTGGCTGTGATCTGCGGACAGGCTGGTGGCGGTGATGCTGTTGCAGGCGCTGTCGAGGTCCAGGTCGGCCGGCTGGTGCAGCAGCAGGGTAACCGGCTCCAGGGCTTCGGCGCGGGCACCGGCCTGCAGTTCGACCTTCTGCTCGCCGACTTTGAATTGCGGCTCGTCGACCACTGCACCGTCCACGGTGACCCAGCCGCCTTCGATGTACAGTTCGGCCTCCCGTCGGGAACAGCCGACCAGCTCGATGAGGCGTTTGGAAAGACGAATGGGTTCAGACATGACGACAGCCGTAGGCATAGGGAAAGATGCCCATTGTAACCGTGCGGACGGGCCCAGGTCCGGCAACATTCGCCCGTCGGGCCATTTATCTGCGATTTCGCTGCATTTCAGAAAGGTATGACGTCTTCTGTCAGCCGGTTTGAGCGGCTTTTGTCTGAATTAGCCTCAGATGCAGTAAGGGATAGGGTTGACCCATGCCATCTGTTTCCGAGCGGCCGACCACCTCGAATCCTTGGTGCAAATAGAAGCCCAGAGCCTGCGGGTTTTGTTCGTTGACATCGAGTTGAACGGCGTTGAGTTCGTCGATGGCGTAGTGCAACAGGCGTTTGCCCAGCCCCTGGCCACGTACAGCCGGATCGATAAAGAGCATTTCCACTCGCCCGCCGGCAACCCCGGCAAAACCGGTAATACGCTGCCTGGCATCCTTGCAGCAGATCAGCATCACCGCATCCAGATACTGGCTGACAAGCAGTTCACGTAACAGGCAGATGTAGCTGTCAGGCAGGAAGTCGTGGGTCGCACGCACTGAGGCTTCCCAAACGCGTGCCAGCTCCGGGTAGTCGCTGAACTGGGGAGTTTGCACACTGTTGTGCCTGTACATCGTTCTATTCTCCTTGGGCAACAGAGAGAACGATAGATGCAAACAAAAGTCCTGCCAGTGGAAGCACCTGACTTAACTCAGTGTTTTGGTGCCCCTTGCCGGTAGGCTCCCATCAGCCATAGACACAAGCGGGCTTCTGTGGGAGCGGGCTTGCCCCGCGATGACGTCGGCGCAGTCAACATCGCATCGCGAGGCAAGCTCGCTCCCACCGGGGGGGATCATCAGATTGGTTCAGCCCACATGTCGTATTCGTCGGCGTCGGTGACCCGGCAGCGTACGGTGTCACCCGGCTTGAAGCCGTGGTTGCCGTCGATGAACACGTTGCCGTCGATCTCCGGGGCGTCGAAGTAGCTGCGGCCTACCGAGCCTTCTTCTTCCACTTCGTCGATCAGCACGTCGATTTCGCGGCCGATGCGCAGTTGCAGGCGGGCACTGCTGATCGCCTGCTGGTGGGCCATGAAACGATCCCAGCGCGCTTGCTTGATGTCATCGGGGACGACTTCCAGGCCCAGGTCGTTGGCTGGTGCGCCTTCGACGGGCGAGTACTGGAAGCAGCCGACGCGGTCGAGCTGGGCTTCGGTCAGCCAGTCGAGCAGGTACTGGAAGTCTTCTTCGGTTTCGCCCGGGAAGCCGACGATGAAGGTGGAGCGGATGATCAGCTGCGGGCACTGTTCGCGCCACTTCTTGATGCGCGCCAGGGTCCGGTCTTCAAAGGCCGGGCGCTTCATCGACTTGAGTACTTTCGGGCTGGCGTGCTGGAACGGGATGTCCAGGTACGGCAGGATCTTGCCGGCGGCCATCAGCGGGATGATGTCGTCGACGTTCGGGTAGGGGTAGACGTAGTGCAGGCGAACCCAGGCGCCCAGGCTGCTCAGTGCTTCGCACAATTCGAGCATGCGGGTCTTGACCGGGCGACCGTTCCAGAAGTCGGTCTTGTATTTGACGTCGACGCCGTAGGCGCTGGTGTCCTGGGAGATCACCAGGATCTCCTTGACCCCGGCCTTGACCAGGCGCTCGGCTTCGCTGAGGACTTCGCCGACCGGACGGCTGACCAGCTTGCCGCGCATCGACGGGATGATGCAGAAGCTGCAGCTGTGGTTGCAGCCTTCGGAAATCTTCAGGTAGGCGTAGTGGCGCGGGGTCAGCTTGACGCCCTGTGGCGGCACCAGGTCGATCAGCGGGTTGTGATCCTGGCGCGGCGGTACCACTTCGTGGACAGCGTTGACCACTTGTTCGTACTGCTGCGGGCCGGTCACGGCCAGTACGCTCGGGTGCACGTCACGGATGCTGCCTTCCTCGACACCCATGCAACCGGTGACGATGACCTTGCCGTTTTCCTTGATGGCTTCACCGATCACCTCAAGGGACTCGGCCTTGGCGCTGTCGATGAAGCCACAGGTGTTGACCACCACCACATCGGCATCCTGATAGGTGGGCACGACTTCATAGCCTTCCATGCGCAGCTGGGTCAGGATGCGCTCGGAATCGACCAGGGCTTTGGGGCAGCCTAGGGAAACGAAGCCGACCTTTGGCGTGGTTGGCGCAGGAGTGGTGGACATGACTAACCTCGGTGTAATGGGGACAGTCGTGCGCAAGCGCCGCTGTCCTGTTGGGCACCAGGCTTTGAACGAAAAGTGCCTGCGCGGCGATCATGCTGCGTTGAAAACAGGCTCGGAATGCTCATTTACAATCAGTAAACTCCGCTTCCTCGCCTGTTTTCGCCTTGCCTGATCGCCGCTCGGCGACTTTTCGTTCAAACCCTAGCAGCGCCTCTGATCAAAAAGTGCGCAATTCTAGCGAGCGGCAAGCCACTTGACCAGCAGAAAAGCGACGAACGCTCAGCTATGCTTCGCCCCAATGTGCCCGGGTTTGTCTCAGGGTCTTGGTTGCGGGAGTAGCGGATGGTTCAGGCAAGCGATCAGGCTGATTCCGGGCATTCGGCGGCCAAGCCGCTGAGCCTGTTGGTGGCGGCGGTAGGGGTGGTGTACGGCGATATCGGCACCAGTCCCTTGTATACCCTCAAGGAGGTGTTTTCCGGCGACTATGGGGTGCCGGTCAACCATGACGGCGTGCTGGGTATCCTGGCGCTGATCCTCTGGTCGCTGATCTGGGTGGTCACGATCAAGTACGTGCTGTTCATCCTGCGCGCCGACAACCAGGGCGAGGGTGGCATCATGGCCCTTACCGCGCTGGCCCGCCGGGCCTCGGCGCCTTTCCCCAAACTGCGTGCGCTGATGGTCGGCTGCGGCCTGATCGGTGCGGCATTGTTTTATGGTGACAGCATGATCACCCCGGCCATTTCGGTGCTGTCGGCGGTGGAGGGCATGCAACTGGCCTTTGACGGCATCGAGCACTGGGTGGTACCCGTAGCCCTGGTGGTGCTGGTGGCATTGTTTCTGATCCAGAAGCATGGCACCGCGCGGATCGGCATTTTGTTCGGTCCGGTGATGGTCACCTGGTTTTTGGTCCTGGCGGTGTTGGGCGTGCATGGGATTTCCCAGAGTCCTGAAGTGCTTAAAGCGATCAATCCGGTCTGGGCTGTACGTTTCTTCCTTGTTCATCCGGGTATGGGCGTGGCCATCCTGGGCGCCGTGGTCCTGGCCCTGACCGGTGCCGAGGCGCTGTATGCCGACATGGGCCACTTCGGGCGCAAGCCGATTGCCCGGGCCTGGTTTGCCCTGGTGCTGCCAGCGTTGGTACTGAACTACTTCGGCCAGGGTGCCATGCTGTTGCAGAACCCTGAGGCTGCGCGCAACCCCTTCTACTTATTGGCCCCCGCCTGGGCGCTGATTCCCCTGGTCGGCCTGGCCACCCTGGCGACAGTGATTGCTTCCCAGGCGGTGATTTCCGGAGCCTTCTCCCTGACTCGCCAGGCGATCCAGCTGGGTTATGTACCGCGCATGCAGATCCAGCACACCTCAAGCCACGAACAGGGGCAGATCTACATCGGCGCGGTGAACTGGGCATTGATGGTCGGGGTGATTCTGTTGGTGCTTGGCTTCGAGTCGTCCGATGCGCTGGCCTCGGCCTATGGCGTGGCAGTGACCGGGACCATGCTGATGACCACCCTGTTGGTGTCCACGGTCATGCTGCTGCTGTGGAAATGGCCGCCGGTGCTGGCGGTACCGGTATTGCTCGGTTTTCTGCTGGTCGATGGCCTGTTCTTTGCGGCCAACGTACCCAAGGTGGTGCAGGGCGGAGCTTTTCCGGTGCTGGCGGGGATTGCGCTGTTCGTGCTGATGACCACGTGGAAGCGTGGCAAACAGATCCTGGTCGAGCGTCTGGATGAAGGCAGCCTGCCACTGCCGCTGTTCATTGGCAGTATTCGCGTGCAGCCACCGCACCGGGTCGAAGGCACTGCAGTGTTCCTGACGGCGCGAGCGGATGCCGTACCTCATGCCTTGTTGCACAACATGTTGCATAACCAGGTGCTGCACAACCAGGTGGTGTTGTTGACAGTGGTCAGTGAGGATACCCCGCGGGTACCGGCGCAGCAGCAGTTCGAGGTCGAAGCCTATGGTGAGGGCTTCTACCGGGTGTTGCTGCATTTCGGCTTCATGGATGAACCCGATGTGCCGGCAGCGCTGAAGCTGTGCCATCTGGAGGGCCTGGACTTCAGTCCGATGCGCACCACTTATTTCCTGAGCCGGGAGACGGTGATTCCTTCGCGGCTGGTGGGGATGGCACGTTGGCGGGCAATGTTGTTTGCGTTTCTGTTGAAGAATGCCAATGGCACTTTGCGTTTCTTCAACCTGCCGTTGAATCGGGTGATCGAGCTGGGTACGCAAGTCGAGATTTGACGGGTGGGAGCGGCGGTGCGACGACTTGACTTGCCCTGCGATTGCAGGGTGTCAGCCACATCGTATCGCGGGGCAAGCCCGCTCCCACCGAGCGATCGTTGTTTGCACAAATCAGTGCTCAGCAATGCTGGTCTTGCCCTGGCGATTTTCGATGTCACTGATCAAGCGCTTGGCCAGCGCCGGGTAGTTCTCGTCGAAATGATGCCCGCCCGGCAGTTTCAGACGCTCGCCAACCGCGGTGTGGTCGGTGCAGCCACTTTCATCGGCTTCTTCCTCGCCATAGATGCAGATCACTTTCGCGGCTGGCAACTTGGCCATTTCCGGCCCGGTAGGCGCTTCCTTGCCGGCGTTGCCCAGCCAACCTTCAACTTCGATCTCGAAACTGCCGCTGCGGGCGAAGGCCAGCAGGATGACAGCGTCAACACGTTGCTGGTCTTCAGCGGGAAGACGGTTGTAGATCGCAGGCAAGACGTCTGCGCCGAACGAGTAGCCGGTCAGTACGAAGCGCTTGGTGCCCCATTTCTGACGGTAGTGCTGCATCAGCTCCGACAGGTCAATGGCACTTTGCTCCGGTGTCTTGTGCTGCCAGTAGTAGCGCAGCGTGTCGATACCGACCACTGGATAACCAAGCTTGGCCATCTCTCCGGCCACGTCGCGGTCCAGGTCACGCCAGCCGCCGTCGCCAGAGAGGAACAGGGTCACGGTGTCGGTGGTCTGGCCTGCCGGGACCTCGACCACCGGGATGCTCATGGCGTTGCCTTCTTCACCCACCAGCGCCTGGGACAGTTGTGCCTTGAGCACTTGCGGCAGGTGGATGTCGTAATCGCTGATGCTGGTTTCGGCGTTGGCTTGATCGCGTACGAAGGCGGCGCTGGCGTCGTCCGGGTTGTCGTTCCAGGCGACGCTCCAGTGGCCGTGAGCCGCCGACTTGGGCAGTGGTGTGGCGCAGCCCGGGCGTTCGACGCTGAAATCTACCGAGATAGCCTGGGCTTTGTCATCGCTCTGACCAGCCAGCCAGTCCCAGGCTTGCGCGGCACCGGGGCCGATACCGGCAACCAGGGTTGCAGGGCCTTGCAGTTGTTGCAGTGCCTGTTGCAAGGCGGTTTTTTGCAAGGTGCAGTCGGCTGGCGGCAAGATCACCTGAACCAGTTGCGCCTCGCCGCTCTGACTCAGGTTCAGCAGTTGCTTGTCGGTCAGCGCCTGGTCCGGGAGTACGGCGATGGCCACGCGGGCTTTGGCGTGGGTGCCAGGGGTGACCCGGGTCAGGCTGCTGCCATCAAGCTGAGTCAGGTGTTCCAGCTGTGGCTCAGGTGCTGGACGGGTCCACAGCCAGAAGCCGAGGGCAGCGGCCAGCAAGCCCAGCAGCAGTGTGGCCAGAAGGTGTAACCAATAGCGTCGAATCATCAGCGTTTCACCAATCCAGTCAGGCCGCCGGCGATCAGAGCGGCAGTGTCAGCCAGTGCCACCAGCGGATCGAGTCCGGCAGGCACGGCCATGTAACGGGGTTCCCAGTCAGGTTGGAACTTGTCTTTGAAGCGTCTCAGGCCCTGGAAGTTATAGAGCTGCTCGCCACGCTGGAACACGATCGAGCCCAGGCGTTGGGTCAGCGGTGCACCGCGGCGCGGCTGCAGCCCGGAAAGAGGCACCATGCCCAGGCTGAAGCGGGCGTAGGCCTGGTGCTTATAGTGCTGGATCAGGCCGATCATCATGAACTCCATGGTCAGCTTCGGCGCCTGTGGATGGGCGCGCATCAGGTCGAGGCTGGCCAGTTCGCGGCTGTGGGTTTCCAGCAGGTTGGCAAAGGCCACCGGGCGTCCCTCGAAGCGGATCAGGGCAATACGGAAATGTTGCAGGTACTCGGGGCTGAAACGGCCCAGAGAAAAGCCTTTCTCGCGCACATTCTTGCCGCTCAGCCAGGCGTCGGAGATTACCTTTAGCTCCTCAAGCGGGGCTTGCCCCGGTTCATGCACTTCCAGGCTCAAGCCGTCGCGGCCACCGCGGTTCCAGGTGTAGCGCAGGTCTTTCATCTCCTTGCCCTTGGCGTCCAGGTCAAAGCGCTTGAGATCGACCCGCGCCTCTTCGCCGAGCTTGATCGCGGTCAGGCCGATGTCCATGTAGAACGGCAGGTTCTCGGCACGCACCTGGTAGAACACCGGGCGGGCGTGGTGCACGTCACACAGGTCGCGGAACTGCCAGATCATTTCGGCACGCTGGTGCGCCGGGCCGATCGGATCGTACAGGGCAACCAGGCTGCGGCCTCGGTGGGCGTACATAAGGAAGGCATCGTCATCGGGATGGAACAGCAGCGCCTTGTCACCCGTCAACGCCAGGCCGCCGTCGGGTTGATCCGAGGCCTGCAGAATGCGGTTGGCGCGTTGCAGTTCTTCAGCGTTTGGCAGGTGAATCACCGGGCGTGCGGTACGCAGCAACCAGGTCAGGGCGACCGCCACCAGCAGCACCGCGCTGCCCAGGGCCGAGCGCAGGCCGCGTGGGGCGTCGGCGTCCAGGGTGAATTGCCACCACAGTTGATGGCTATAGGGCACATCCTGATAGGCGAACAGCAGCAGCCAGATCGACGCGCCAATGACGCAAGCGCTGGCTGCCAGATAGACAGGTGAGAAGGGCAGTTCCAGCAGGCGGCTGGGGCGGTAGAAAGAGCGCCGGAACAGTGCCAGCAGGCAGGCGGTGAAGGTCAGGATACTGGCTTCTTCCCAGTCAAAGCCCTTGAGCAGCGAGAGCAGGGCGCCGACCAGCAGCAGGATGGTGGTCAGCATCCAGGCGGCGGACAGGCGACGGCGCAGGCCCTGGGCCAACAGCAGGCACAACACGCCAATCAGGCTGGCGCCGAAATGCGAGGCGTCGATCAGGCGGTGGGGAATGAGGAAGCCCAGGTGTTCGAGACGTTCGTCGATTTCCGGGGTAGCGCCGGAAAACAGCAGCACCACACCGGAGAGAAACACCAGTACTGCCAGCACCGGGGCAGCCAGTCCCGATGCTGCTTTGATGGCCTGGCGGGTAACCAGAAACCGCCGTGCCTCGCTGGCCAGCAACAAGGCGCAGGCCAGCAGCAATGGCAGTACCACGTAGATCAGGCGATAGAGCAGCAGGGCGGCGGCCAAGGGCGCGGCGCCAAGTTGATCGGCGAAAGCGGCCAGCAGAATCGCCTCGAACACCCCGACGCCCCCGGGAACATGACTCAGCACTCCCGCAGCCAGGGCCACCAGGTACACCAGCAGGAATGCGCCGAAGGGCGGTGCTTCAGGCAGCAGCAGGTACAGCACCGTCGCCGCAGCGGCAACATCCAGGGCGGTGATCAGCAATTGCAGGAAGGTCAGGCGTGCGCCGGGCAGGCGCAGGGTGCGACGGCCGACGCGGACCAGCAGGTTGTCTACCTGCGGCTGCTCCGGCAGACGCCGACGGTACAGACCGTAGGCCAGCAGCACAGCCAGGCCCAACACAGCCAGTGCAATACTGGTCAGCAGCGCTTGTGGAAGATGCAAGGCTGCCGCCGCTGCCGGCAGATTGCTCAGGGTTGCCAGGGCCGCCAGCGGCGGCAATGAACAACCGAGCGAGAGGCTGGCGAACAGGGTCATACGGGCGACTTCAGCGGCACCAATACCCTGGCGGGCATACAGTCGGTAACGCACCGATCCGCCGGAGAGCAGCGACAGGCCGATGGCGTTACCAATGGCGAAAGCACTGAATCCACCCATGATCAGAGTCTGGGGTGGCAATTGAACGCCGGCGTAGCGACTGGCTGACCACTCATAGCCCAGGAGAATGATGAAGCCGACGATCGTTGCCAGGAACGCAGCGGTCAGGGCCGCGGGAGGTACGCTGAGCAGCGAATCATGCAGGGCATAGATGTCCAGTTCGCTGAGCAGATGGCGGCAAGCGATCAGGGCGATGGTGAACAGCAGCAAGGTCACCACCAGGCCAATCGGCTGGCGATAACGGCTCAAGCGGTCAAGCCAGCGGAACTGCTGGGCGGCGTTGGGCAACGCGGAGGTGACAGGCGCTTCTGTTTCGGGTGTCTGGCTGCGCATCAAGCACCTCGTGGAGGGTGCACGCCAGGAGGAACGTATCCAGCCAAGGTACCAATCCCTATGGAAAGTAGTGGCGACTATGATCGGGCCGCTGCCTGCCTGGAGGATAGTTAAAGAAAATTTATGTTGCCGCAGGGGCTTGGGGAGGGGAGGCTGAATCGCAGATGCAAAAAAGGCCACTTTTTGCAAAGTGGCCTTTTCTGTTGTTTGGTTGCGGGAGCCGGATTTGAACCGACGACCTTCGGGTTATGAGCCCGACGAGCTACCAGGCTGCTCCATCCCGCGTCTGATGTGGCGGATTCTACAGTCTTTGACCAGGCTGTCAACGCTTAATTGTTGATTTACAATAAATTTATGCCTGAGCACTTTCTTCAGGCAAAGAAAAAGGCCACTCCGAAGAGTGGCCTTTCCTGAATCTGGTTGCGGGAGCCGGATTTGAACCGACGACCTTCGGGTTATGAGCCCGACGAGCTACCAGGCTGCTCCATCCCGCGCCTGTGAGATGAATTCTACAGTTATACGCCGGGGTGTCAAGCGTTCATTTCAAGAAATCCTTTTTTGTTCAAATGCTTAGCGCTCTCTTTTAGTACTGCAAGGCGGCTGTGCTGGGGCTTGTAGGGTTTGCGCGTG
>JBOICD010000073.1:0-11024 GCA_050739855.1 Pseudomonas sp. | reverse complement strand
CCCTGTGGGAGCGGGCTTGCCCCGCGATGAGGCCCGAAGTTACGCCACATCCACCAGCACGATCTCGCTGTCTTCCAGCGCCGTCACCCTGAGCACCTGCTCATCCTCAATGGCAACACCATCGCGCGCTTCGGCCCGCACACCGTTCACCTCGATCAGCCCCTTGGCCGGCACCAGATAGCCGCGCCGTCCGGCTTCAAAGGGGTATTCAGCGCTTTCCCCAGCCTGCAGGGTTGCCGCCACCAGGCGTGCATCGGCGCGAATGCGCAGACTGTCCGCATCCCCCTCACGACCGCTGGCCAGGGTCACGAAGCCTTCGCCGCGCTCGCCTTTCGGGAAGGGCCGGGTGCCCCACGAAGGCGCCTGTCCGACGCGCTCCGGCACGATCCAGATCTGGAAGATCCGCGTATCGACTTTTTCCAGGTTGTATTCACTGTGGGTGATGCCGGTACCGGCACTCATTACCTGCACATCACCGGCCTCGGTACGGCCTTTGTTGCCCAGGTTGTCCTGGTGGCTGATGGCGCCTTCACGCACATAAGTGATGATTTCCATGTCGCGGTGCGGATGCGGCGGGAAACCGCTGCCTGCCGCAATCAGGTCGTCGTTCCAGACCCGCAGGTTGCCCCAGTGCATCCGTTGCGGGTCGTAGTACTCGGCAAAGGAAAAATGATGGTGGGCGTCGAGCCAGCCATGGTTGGCATGGCCAAGGCTCTTGAAAGGGCGCAGTTGCAGCATGATGGGCTCTCCTGGTGAGTCGGTTGATGGGATGATCATCGCTGAATCTATGATCGAAAATAAGCGTAAATTTCGGCTGATTCTCATCGATTTGTTGGATGTATACAGCTGCGGTGCTTTATACGCTTCATCGTCTAATTCACTGATCTGCAAGCAATCAGCTGGTGATTTCTGTCCGATGGAGCGAACATGAGCGCAGGTTATTTCTTGTTGGAGTCAGTGTGTCTGAAGAGCGTCCCAAGCTACCCCTGGAGTTGACTCCACCTGCGCAACTGCCCTGGATCCGGCGCCTGGCGGCGCGCCTGCTGGGCCGAGGCTTGAGTCGCTTGCAGGCCCAGCACCGCGATTCCTGGTTCCAGGGCCATGCCACTGGCCAGCGCACCGGGCACGCCGACGGTTTGCGCGAAGGCTACGAAGAAGGGCGGGTAGACGGCTATGAAGCCGGGCGCCAGGTGCTGGTGATCCGTGATACGCGTCCTGACGGCCATGGCGTGCCGGGGCAGGATGACCACCTGTTCGACGACTGGCGCCTGCCGTTGACGGCCGAGTTGAAGAAGCGCTTTAAAGCAGACGTCGCCCAGCGTCTGCCAGCCTACGCCCAGCCAAGCGCGGCGCAGTGGAAGATGATCTTCAGCGACACGCCTTCCACCTGCGTGATCGCGGGTGCCGGGGCTGGCAAGTCGACGTCGCTGGTACTGCGCATCCTGTTGTTGCGTCATTACCTGGGCTACGAGTTGGACGCCATGACCGTGGTGACCTTCACCCGTGAGTCGCGCAAGGATTTCATTGCCCGGCTGGTGCAGGTTTTCGGCCTCTGGCAGCTTGACCTGAGTCTTGCCCAGGCCCGCGAACTGGTGCGCACCTTCCACTCGCGCATCCTGCCGCTGGTGCGTAGCCTGCCAGGCTTCAGCCAGGTGCGCGCGTTCGAGACCCTGGGCAGCGAGATGCCGGGGGGCAGCGAAGCCAACGCCGAGAGCAATCCGTTTGACCTGCGCATCAATGACGCCCAGCGCCAGCAACTCAACCTGTGCTACCGCGACCTGCTCAACAGCAGCCCGCGGTTTGCCGAGCTGATTGCCAGCCTGCGTCGCGAAGCCCTGCAGCTCAAGGCCCTGGATCGCGATCACCCGGATGTGCAAAAGCGCGTGGCAGTCACCCAGCTTTCCGCCAGCCGTGACGAAGAGCTCTGCGACACCCTCGAAGACCTCTGGTTTGCCGCCGGTGCCTGGCCGATCAAGGGCATCGAGCCGAGCCGCGAGACGGTCGAGATCAACGGCAGCCGCTTCCACTGCCATGGTCATATCGCCGAGCTGGATGCCTGGGTCGTCCTCGGTTTCGATCCGGGTGAAAACCAGCAGTACAAGCGTCCCGGTGCCAAGCTTCCGGTCTGGGCAGAGTGGGTGATAAAGCGCACCTTGTTTCAAGCTTTCTGCGATAAACCAGTGATTTGGTTGGAAAATTACGCTGCGGCCAAGCGTCTGACATCCTCCCTGGCGGGTGATGCTGTCGCCGGGCCGGGCTTTGATTACAAGGTCAAGGGTGAGCTATCGGCGGTGCCGCTGCTCGATGCCTTTGTCGGTGCCGCCGGTTTTATCGAGAACCTCGGGCTCGAAGTAAACCAGGCGGTGGGCGCCATGAGCTTTCCCGCAGGCGACAGCGATGCGCAGTTCTTCGAAGCCCTGAGCCTGTACTGGAAGGCCCTGGAGGCGCACCTGCTCGCCCAGTCGCCACCGATCATGAGCTACAACCGCATGTTTGCCCTGTTCGGCGAGAACAACCCGGAGAACCTGCGTTTGCTGCCTGACCCGCTGTTGCGGCCGCTGGCACACCTGATGATTGACGAGTTCCAGGACGTCTCACCGCAGATCGTCTCATGGCTGCGGGCCTGCCTGCGCGAGATCCGCAGGCGCGGCCCAAGCCTGAACGTCGGGCGGGTCGCCCAGCATTCCTCGCTGTTGTGTGTGGGGGATGACTGGCAGTCGATCTATGGCTGGCGTGGCAGTTCGCCGAAATTCTTCATGGAGTTCAGCAAGGAGTTTGTGTCCCCAAGCAATACCCGGGTGATGCTCGCCGACAACTACCGCAGCCATCAGCACATCATCGACGCAGCCGAGCACATCGTGAAGTCGGCGCCGGCGATCACTGGCAAGAAGGCCAGAGCGTGTGGCCCGGCGGCAGAGGATCCGCTGCCGGTCAAAGTGCTTGAGCGTGACGAAGCGGCCTTGGCGCAAACGTTGATGGAACATTACCGACGTGGCGAATCGGTGATGATGTTGTTTCGAAAAAGTAGCGATAAGTTATTGATATCTGAGCATATAAAGCCTTTGGTAAATCACGAAGCCGGGCTGCCGGTCAGTCAGCGCCGGTTCCGCCAACTGACCTATCACAGTGCCAAGGGACTGCAGGCAGACGCGGTGTTCATGCTCGGTGATTGCCAGCACCTGACCAGTTCGCCGTACAAGAATCAGGTGTACCGTCAGGCGGGGTTGGGGCGTGCGGGGGATCCGCTGGCGTTCGATAACGCCCAGAGGGATGAAGTGTTGCGTCTGGCTTATGTGGCCATCACGCGTGCGGCCAAGCATTGCTATTGGTATGTGGAGAAGCCCACGGGCGAGGCGGCCAACTTGCCTCGGGCATCGAGCCAGGTGGATGGGCGCAAGGCGTTTTTTGAAGATGGTCGGGAGTGAGTCGCGGGGCAAGCCCGCTCCCACAGAGGAAGTTGAATACCCTGTGGGAGCCCTTGCCCCGCGATCAGGCCTTCAGCGCCGCATCCGGCTTAACCGCCGGCACCGGTTTGCCGATCGCCTGTTCAACCCGCTGCGCCGCTGCCGGGTCATCGGCAAACGGCATCAGGCTGACCTGGTCATCGACCTCGCGGCTGTGGCCGCGCAGGCAGACGCTGGTGACCAGGTAGAAGAACACTACCCCGTTCAGGCAATACAGCGCATACAGCCACTCGTTCATCGGTGTTCTCCTCAGGCCATCTGCGCGTTCGACAGCACCAGCTTTTCATCTGCCACGCGCACCGTGCGCCAGGTGTTGTAAGCCATCAGCAGCATGCCCGTGAGGAACAGCACCCCACCGATGAAGCGCACCAGGAAGCCCGGATGGCTGGCCACCAGCGCTTCGACAAAGGAGTAGGTGAGGGTGCCGTCTTCGTTGGTGGCGCGCCACATCAGGCCCTGGGCGATGCCGTTGACCCACATCGAGGCGATGTACAGCACGGTGCCGATGGTCGCCAGCCAGAAGTGCGCGTTGATCAGGCCGATGCTGTGCATCTGCTCGCGGCCGAAGACTTTCGGGATCATGTGATAGAGCGATCCGAAGGTGATCATCGCCACCCAGCCCAAGGCGCCGGCATGTACGTGGCCGATGGTCCAGTCGGTGTAGTGCGACAAGGCGTTGACGGTCTTGATCGCCATCATCGGCCCTTCGAAGGTCGACATGCCGTAGAACGCCAGCGATAGCACCAGAAAGCGCAGGATCGGGTCGCTGCGCAACTTATGCCAGGCACCCGAGAGGGTCATCATGCCGTTGATCATGCCGCCCCAGCTTGGCGCCAGGAGAATCAGCGACATGGCCATGCCCAGCGATTGCGCCCAGTCGGGCAGGGCGGTGTAGTGCAGGTGGTGCGGGCCGGCCCAGATGTACAGGGTGATCAGCGCCCAGAAGTGCACGATCGACAGGCGATAGGAGTACACCGGCCGGCCAACCTGCTTGGGCACGAAGTAATACATCATGCCGAGAAAGCCCGTGGTCAGGAAGAAGCCCACGGCGTTATGGCCGTACCACCACTGGACCATCGCGTCGGTGGCGCCGGAATAGACCGGGTAGGACTTGAACCAGCTGACCGGAATCGACAGGTGATTGACCACGTGCAGCATGGCGATCACCACGATGAAGGCACCGAAGAACCAGTTGCCGACATAGATGTGCCTGGCCTTGCGGCGCATCAGGGTGGCGAAGAACACGATGCCATAAGCGACCCAGACGATTGCCATCCACACCGCACCGGTGAACTCGATCTCGGCGTATTCCTTGGTGGTGGTCAGGCCCAGGGGCAGGCTGATCAGCATGATGACGATGGTCGCCTGCCAACCCCAGAAGGTGAAAGCTGCCAGCTTGTCGCTGTACAGGCGCACCTGGCAGGTGCGTTGGACCGCATAGTAACTGGCGGCAAATTGTGCGCTGCCGGCAAAGCCGAAGATCACCAGGCTGGTGTGCAGGGGGCGCAAGCGACCGAAGCTGGTCCAGGGCAGTTCAAGATTGAGTTCCGGCCAGACCAGCTGCGAGGCGATCCATACGCCCATCGCCATGCCGACGATGCCCCAGAACACCGTCATGATGACGAATTGCCGGACCACCTTGTAGTTATAGGCCTGGGCCTGTTGATGTGTGCTCATGGCTAGTTTCCACAGTTCCTGTAAGGCTCGTCCTGCCGAAATGGGCAGGACACCGGCGCAGACTGTAGGAACCTGCCGATATTCAAAACAGACTCAGAAACTGGGCATAACACCGGATCAGATAAAAGCCCCGTATTTGTTGGGGGTAATCCTCTCTGATATGGATCAGGTGCGACGATTTATCCCTGTTCTGTCCGAAATTTCCTAAAACACTGTGGCTTTCTGCCACATCCCTGTGCCAGTGGAATTACCTTGACATCACCTTCAGGGCGCCCGCAAAATTTCTATAAACTTTGCGCGCAAAGTTTTAAGCTTGACCCGCAAGATCGTGTCAGTGATGCGCAATCAATAATGAAGCCAATCCGCCATCGAGCGTGTGCGACGGTGCTTACACGCCGGGACAAGCACCGCAGCCAGAGCGGGACACTATAAGAACGATGGGAGCAACAGATGAAGCTTTCCAAGGAACTCGTCATCCAGGCAAAAGCGACGTTCGGGACACCGACCTACCTCTACGATGAAGCGGTGCTGCGCAGCAGTTTCAACGAGTTGCGTGACGCATTGCCGGACTGCGTGGATATCTTCTATGCGTTGAAGGTCAATCCCAATCTGTCCCTGGTGAAACTGATCCGTTCATACGGTGGCAACACTGAAGTGTGCTCACTGGGCGAGCTGGAGATTGCCCTCAAGGCTGGGGTGGCGCCGCAGGACATTATTCTGTTAGGCCCCTACAAGAAGCCTGAAGAGCACCGCCGAGCCCTCGAAGTCGGGGTGTTCGCCATCGTTGTCGAATCGGAAAGCGAGTTGCGCAAGTTGTCTGCCCTGGCTGGGGAGCTGGGCTGTGACGCACCGGTTGCGATTCGCATCAATCCGAATTTCTCGGCCGCAGGCTCACCCTGGAAGATGGGCGGGCGGCCTACTCACTTCGGTATCCAGGAAGACACCGCAGTGGCCAGCTTCGCCGAGTACCTGGCACTGCCCAACATCAGGATCAAGGGCATTCACGTCTATAACGGCACCAAGATCCTCGATGCGCAATCGGTCTACGATAACGCCGCGTACATTCTCGGCTTGTTCCGCACCTTGTCTGAACGCCACAAACTGGATATGCGCATGGTCGATGTTGGTGGCGGCCTGGGTATCAAGTACTACGAAAACGAAACAGAGCTCGATACCGCCCGGCTCAAACAGTTGCTTGCGCCGCTGTTCAATGATTTCCATCAGGAATTCCCGCGTACGCGCATCATCCTTGAGTCGGGGCGCTTCATTGCCGGCAAGTGCGGTGCCTTGCTGGTCACTGTCGACAATATCAAGGAAAACCACGGCAAGACCTTTGCCGTCACCGATGGCGGCACCAACTGCCATGGTGCGGCAGCGGGCAGCGGTCAGGTGCTCAAGCGCAACTTCCGCATCATCAAGGCCACCGGCAACAACGGTGCGCCGCTGCGCGAGTACCATATCTCCGGACCGCTCTGTAGCCCCGATGACCTGCTTGGGCGCGATGTGCGCCTGGAAACCCTGCACGAAGGCGATGTTCTGGCCGTGACCGCCTCGGGCGCCTATGGCCCTTCGGCCTCGCCGACCCTGTTCCACAGTCATGGTCACCCGGCCGAAGTCGTGGTCAGCAACAATCAGCTGTTTCTCGCCAGGGCGCGGCAGACGGCCGTGGATATTCGCGACAGTCATGCCGATGTGCCGCTTGAAGCGATGCTCAGTACAGCCGCCGCAGTCGAACCTGCTCCTGAACTCCAGGTGGCGACCCAGCGTCAGCTCAGCGACATCCTGCGGGTGGTACTGAAGTTGCCGGAAGGCACGCTCATCACGGCCGACTCTCACTTGCGTGATGACCTGGGGCTGGATTCGTTGACCTCCATGGAGCTGCTGATCAGCCTGGAGGACGATATCGAAGGCTTCTTCGTCAACCCGGACACCATTGTCCCGGGGCATTTCAACACCGTGGCGACCCTGGCCGGTTACATCGATGCTCATCGACAGACCCGCTCGGTGGGGCGCCCGCTGGGCGTTGTCGAGGTGCAGCATGAGCGTGCGTGAAGTCCTTCTGCAGGATGTGCTGGAAACCCGCAACGGTTTGCATCCGGACAAAGCCGCGATCATCTATGCCGATGAAACCTACACCTACGCGCAGCTGGACGAAGCCAGCGCGCGCCTGGCGGCAGGCTTGCAGGTCAATGGTTTGCAGCGCCAGGAACGGGTGGTGGTGTGCCTGGGCAACCGCGTCGAAACGGTGTGCGCCTTCTGGGGTATCCTCAAGGCCGGTGGCGTAGTGGTCAATGTCGGCCTGGATACCGCGGCCGACTGCCTCGACTATATCGTTCGCGATGCCGAGGCCTCGGTGTTGATCACCACCACCGAAAAAATCGCCAGCCTGCCGGCCACAATTGCCGACCTCGCGCATCTCAAGCTGATCGTACTGCTCGATGGCGAAGCCGGTTCGACCGTGGCCCAGACCTTTGAAAGCCTGCTCGGCCAGGGCGGCGGCGAGCCGTTGCCGTGTGGCAACCTCGACCTCGACCTGGCGGCGATCATCTACACCTCAGGCTCCACCGGCGCGCCCAAAGGCGTGATGCTGACCCACCGCAACATGCTCGCGGCCCTGACCTCACTGCACACTTATCTGGGGTACAACGACACCGACAAGGTGCTCTGCTCGCTGCCGCTGTCATTCGACTACGGCCTGTACCAGATGATCATGGCCATCAGTGCCGGGTCGACCCTGGTGCTGGAAAAGGAATTCACCTGGCCGATTTTCCTGATCAGGAAGATCCGCCAGTACCAGGTCACGGTCATCCCTTTCGTGCCGACCATGCTGACGCTGCTGCATGAGTACGCGCGCAAGCGCGAGGCGGTGTTTGCTGATGTGCGCATGGTCACCAACACCGGCGCCGCGCTCAAGGCGCCGCATATCGCCCAGATGAAGGCGCTGTTTCCCCAGGCGCTGATTTTCTCGATGTATGGCCTGACCGAGTGCAAGCGCTGCACCTACTTGCCACCTGAAGACATCGACAGCAAACCGGGCAGTGTCGGCATTGCCATTCCCAACACCGAGTTGTGGCTGGTGGACGAGCAGGACCAGCGCATCGATCAACCCCATCAGGTCGGACAGCTGGTGATTCGCGGCGCCACGGTCATGGCCGGCTATTGGCGCAACCCGGCAGCCACCGCGCTGAAGCTCAAACCTGGGCGCTATCCGGGGGAAAGCGTGCTGTATACCGGTGATTACTGCAGCCTCGACGAGGACGGTTATTTGTATTTTCGCGGCCGCATGGACCATATGATCAAGTCGCGGGGCATGAAGGTCAGCCCCAGTGAAGTAGAGGGTTTTCTCTACGCCATCGACGGTGTGGAAGCCGCTGCCGTGGTCGGTATCGAACACGCCTCGGCCGGCGAGGGGCTGTGTGCGTTCATTACCTTGGGGCAAGGTGTGAACCTCAGCGCCGAGCAACTGCTTGAACGTTGCCGTCATGGCCTGGAGGCGTACAAGGTGCCGCTGTCCATCAGCATCGAAAGCAGCCTGCCACGCACCGCCAACGGCAAGATTGACCTGCTGCAGTTACAGCGCTCGGCGCGCACCACACAGCCGCTGGTGGCCGGATGACAGCCCGTACACGACGGCCCCACAGGGAGAGCTATCCATGAGTCCGGGCCACAGAGGTCGCGACCAATCGCTGGACGTCAATGGCAACCACTTCGCCTTACGTACCTGGGGTAATGAACGCGGGCATCCGGTGCTTGCCCTGCACGGCTGGCTGGACAATGCCGCCTCCTTCGAGCGCATCGCGCCGTTGTTGCGCGATTGCTTTGTGGTCGCCCCGGATCTGGCCGGGCACGGGCGCTCTCAACATCGCCGGGCCGACAGCGGTTACTACCTGTGGGAACACGCCGATGATATGAGCGCCCTGGTCGAGTGCCTGGGCTGGAAGCGTTTTTCAGTACTCGGCCACTCCATGGGCACCGGTGTGGCGTCGATTCTTGCGGCGATGAGCCGGGGCATCGACAGCATGGTGTTTATCGATGGCATGGGCGCACCGTTTACCGTGGACGACGGCAACACCGTCGAACACATGCGCAAGGCCCAACGCTTGTTGCGGTTGGCGTTGCGCACCCGCCTGCACGGCTTCAGCGGGCCTGAAGAGGCCCAGTTCAGCAGCCTGGAGGCCGCCATCAACGAGCGGCGTAACAGTATTGACGGCAGCCTCTGTGCCGAAGGGGCTCGCTTGTTGGCCCTGCGTGATCTGCTCAATCTGGGGCATGGCTTTCGCTGGCGCCATGACCCGCGCCTGGTGCTCCCCGAACCGCTGCAACTGACCGAACGTCAGGCTTGTGAGTTCCTGCAACAGATCAACTGCCCTTTACATGTGCTGCTCGGGCGCCAAGGGCTGTTCACAGGTAGCGCCTTCGACAAACGAAAAAACGCCTTGCCTCCGGATACCCGGGTGCACTGGCACGACGGCGGTCATCATTTTCATCTGGATGCCCCCACGCCTGCGCTGATCGAACAGCTCAATGCAGCGCTGGGGCTGGGTGATTCGGGGCTGCGGCAACGCTTAGTCAATGAGTAATGGAGTACGCGTGTGAAAGATTTCTGGATTGCTCCGTCGATCCTGGCGGCTGATTTCGCCCGGCTGGGAGAGGAGGCCGAACAGGTGCTGGCCGCCGGTGCCGACGTCATCCATATCGATGTCATGGATAACCACTATGTGCCCAACCTGACCATGGGGCCGCAGTTCTGCAAGGCCTTGCGCAGTCACGGTATTACCGCGCCGATTGATGTGCACTTGATGGTGACGCCGGTGGACGGCATGATCCAGGCCTTTGCCGAAGCGGGCGCCGATTACATTTCGATTCACCCCGAGGCAACCCTGCACCTGGACCGTTCCGTGCAACTGATCAAGGACCTGGGTTGCAAGGCGGGCCTGGTGTTTAACCCGGCCAGTACCCTGGACGCTGCTCAATACGTGCTTGACCGGCTTGACCTGATCCTGCTGATGTCGGTCAACCCAGGCTTTGGTGGTCAGCGTTTCATCCCCCAGGTGTTGCCCAAGATTGCCGCAGCGCGCAAGCTGATTGATGACAGTGGCCGCAGCATCCGCCTGGAAGTGGACGGCGGCGTCAACCTGGAGACCATCGGTCAGGTTGCCGCGGCAGGCGCGGACATGTTCGTCGCCGGTACGGCAATCTTCGCCCAGCACGACTACCGCGAAACGATCTCAGCCTTGCGTCGCCAGATTGCTGACGCTGTGACCGACCGCACTTGATAATAAGCGGACTTACCCACGATTCTCGCGAATCCAGCATGAGTTACCTGTCCTTGCATAACACTACCGAAACCACCTTGCAGGCGTTCAGTCGGGTCAAGGGAGGTGGGCATGCTTGACCCGACCTTCGACTTCGACAAGATGCTGTGCTTCTCGCTGTACTCGACCGCCAACGCCATGGTTCGCGATTACGCCGAGCCATTGAAAAAGCGTGGCATTACCTATCCGCAATTGCTGGTGATGGCCGGACTGTGGGGTCAGGACGATGTCTCGATCAGCGCCTTGAGTGAAGTGACGCTGTTCGACCTGGGCACCTTGACGCCTATTGTCAAACGCCTGGCCGATAACGGCTTTATCACCGTTTACCTCGACCCGAACGATCGCCGTCGGCGCAATTTGCTGCTGACTGACAAGGGCCGTGAACTCAAGGCCGAAGCGGCCCAGGTGTTCAATAGCATGGCCTGCAAGATCGACCTTGGGGAGAGTGAGGTGCAGCAGGTGCTGAACGTGTGCCGGCGGATTCGTTCGCGGTTGCGCTAACACAGGATGATGATACCTGTGGGAGCGGGCTTGCCCCGCGATTGCGGCCTGACTGGCAAACCCCAAT
>JBOICD010000072.1:0-11146 GCA_050739855.1 Pseudomonas sp. | reverse complement strand
CGTCGATGTTGTTCAGGTAGTCGGAAAGCATCAGGCCGAGGTCGGCCAGGGTCGGATCACCGGCATGGAAGGCATCGGACGCCGCGCCATACAGTTCCTGGGAGATCAGGCCGAAATCCTCGGTACCGCGCGCTTCGAGCATGCGCACCACCATGCGGTACTCCTTGCACATGCGCCGCATGATCTGCCCGACCGGGTTGAACTGGCCCAGCTGGCGGGTGATGTCGCGCTCGATGTTCTGGAACTCGAGCTTCACCGCCGCCGAGTCGAACGACAACGGCCGGCCCTGGTAATAGGCGCGGTCAACTGCCGGCGGCTCCTTGCCCTTGGTGTTGAGGAAACCCTGACGGATGCTGTCGTCCCACTTCACCGCGTCGAGCACGCGAATGGGCGTTTGCGCCAGGACAATGCGATCAGACAGGGCTCGTATCGTCTGCTGGTACTCGTCCACCCTACACTCCTTGAATTGACTCTATTACTTGCCAGCCCGCTGGAACCGCGCCACTTCGATGAACAGGTCGGAGTTGGCCGGGTCGTCCAGATAAGCCAGGACGCGCTCGGCCGGACTGTCGATCAGCACGCCTTCGCCGTTGTCCTCAGGGACCTCATAGGTGCGACCGCTGAGTTCTTTTTTCTCGACGGCCTGGTTGACCTGTTCGACGTCGAGGTTGTAGACCACCAGTTCCTTGCCGTCGATGACATCGAAGCCACCGATCAGGAAATTGCCGCCCAGGCGCTTGGGCACACCGGCCGAAAGGTACCAGCGGTTGCCGTGCCTGGACACGGTGAACACGTACTCATCACGTTTCTTGTCCTTGCCGGTGGCCACCGCCTTGTAGGCGTCGCCACCGCTGCGGCTGATCTGCAGGGTCAGTGGTTCGCCCCAGGCGTCCTTGCTGGTCCATTTGCCGAGCAGGGCCTTGGGCGCCGCCGCATTGGCCGGCATCGGTTCATTGAAGGTCACCAGACAACCGCCAAGCAGCAAAAACGACAGCGCCAACAGCAGACTTCTGGCTTTCATCGGGTTCTCCTTGAAATAGGGTCGCGGCTCACACGGCGGCCAGTACCAGATGCAGGTACCGGGTAAGGATAGCGAGCATCTGCGCTTGCGCATCGGCGCGTGAGCCGTCGAGCAGGCCCTGATATTCCATCTGCTCGATAATCGCCGTCAACACCAGCGCATCCTGCTGTGGCTGACGCGAGCCCACGACCTGCAACATCTGGCAGGCGCCACGCAGCAGAATCTGCTCGTGCAACTTGACCAGTTCGGCCAGGCGCGAACACAGCAACGCCTCCTGGCGAAAGGCCTGCTCGGCCATAAGAAAGTCGCGACGGTTGTGCAACTGACGCTGCACATAGTCGGCCATCATCTTCGCCACTTCATCGGCCAGACGCGCCCGGCACTGCGGGCTGTGATCGCCCTGCGCGAGCAACTGACGCAGCAGCACCTCGGTGTGCTCCCACAATTTGGCCATGTAGGCCGCACTGCGCTCCACATACTGGGCGAAGGTATCGGTGAGCAGGTCTTCGATGTCTTTGAAATAGTAGGTGGTCGCCGACAGCGGCACCCCGGCCTCGGCCGCCACCGCGCGGTGACGCACACCACGCACACCCTCGCGAACGACAATGCGCATGGCCGCGTCGAGAATGTCCTGGCGGCGCTGCTCGCTGCCCTGGCGACTGGCCTTGCGGCCCTGGTACTGAACGCTTTCGGCGACCGTCGTGGCAACGCCAGCGGCACCTTGTTGAGCCATTGCAGGAGTCACTGCTGACCTACCCCCATGAAGTGGATTCGAAAGAAGAATTTTCTGCAGGCATGAAAAAGCCGCCCCGGAAGGCGGCTTGTTCAGAACACTCAGGCCTGTGGACGCATGTGCGGGAACAGGATCACATCGCGAATCGATGGCGAGTTGGTCAGCAGCATCACCAGACGGTCGATACCGATACCTTCACCGGCGGTTGGCGGCATGCCGTATTCCAGGGCGCGGACGAAGTCGGCGTCGTAGTGCATGGCTTCGTCGTCGCCGGCGTCCTTGTCCGCCACCTGGGCCATGAAACGCTCGGCCTGGTCTTCCGCGTCATTGAGCTCGGAGTAGGCGTTGGCGATTTCGCGGCCACCGATGAACAGCTCGAAGCGGTCGGTGACGTTCGGGTTCTCGTCGTTGCGACGGGCCAGCGGCGAGACTTCGAACGGGTACTGGGTGATGAAGTGCGGCTGCTCCAGCTTGTGCTCGACCAGCTCTTCGAAAATCATCACCTGCAGCTTGCCCAGGCCTTCGAAGCCGAGGACCTTGGCACCGGCTTTCTTGGCGATAGCGCGGGCCTTGTCGATGTCGTTCAGGTCGTCAGCGGTCAACTCAGGGTTGTACTTGAGGATCGAGTCGAACACCGACAGGCGCACGAACGGCTCGCCGAAGTGGAACACCTTGTCGCCGTACGGCACGTCGGTGCTGCCCAGGACCAGCTGCGCCAGTTCGCGGAACAGCTCTTCGGTCAGGTCCATGTTGTCTTCGTAGTCAGCGTAGGCCTGGTAGAACTCGAGCATGGTGAACTCGGGGTTGTGCCGGGTCGAAACGCCTTCGTTACGGAAGTTGCGGTTGATCTCGAAGACTTTCTCAAACCCACCAACAACAAGCCGTTTGAGGTACAGCTCCGGCGCGATACGCAGGAACATGGCCATGTCCAGGGCATTGTGGTGGGTTTCGAACGGCTTGGCTGCGGCACCACCGGGGATGGTTTGCAGCATCGGCGTTTCCACTTCGAGGAAGTCACGCTGGATCAGGAAGTTGCGAATATGGCTGATGACCTGCGAGCGCACGCGGAAGGTGTCGCGCACTTCTTCGTTGACCATCAGGTCGACGTAGCGCTGACGGTAGCGCTGCTCGGTGTCGGTCAGGCCGTGGTGTTTGTCGGGCAGCGGGCGCAGCGACTTGGTCAGCAGGCGCACGTTGGTCATCTCGACGTACAGGTCGCCCTTGCCGGAACGTGCCAGGGTGCCCTCGGCGGCGATGATGTCGCCCAGGTCCCAGGTCTTGACCGCGGCCAGGGTTTCTTCCGCCAGGGTCTTGCGGTTGACGTAGACCTGGATACGCCCGGTCATGTCCTGGATCACCATGAACGAGCCACGGTTGAGCATGATGCGCCCGGCAACCTTGACCGGAATCGCTGCAGCTTCCAGCTCTTCCTTGGTCTTGTCGACATACTGTTTCTGCAAGTCGCTGCAGTAGCTGTCACGGCGGAAGTCGTTGGGGAAGGCATTACCCTTGGCGCGCTCGGCGGCAAGCTTTTCCTTGCGCAGGGCGATCAGGGTGTTTTCTTCCTGTTGCAGGTCTTGCGGGTCGAGTTTGAGGTCGCTCATGTCGTTACATTTTCCATCAGGGGTTCATTGCCCCCGCCCGCAGGCGAGGGTCTTGTAGCGGATCGGGAAACTTACAGCCCCTGCTTGAGGCTGGCTTCCAGGTACTCGTCGATATCACCGTCGAGCACCTTGTTGCAGTCGCTGCGTTCAACGCCGGTACGCAGGTCTTTGATGCGCGAGTCATCAAGCACATAGGACCGGATCTGGTGGCCCCAGCCGATGTCCGACTTGCTGTCTTCCAGCGCCTGGGAGGCGGCGTTGCGCTTTTGCATTTCCAGCTCGTACAACTTGGCCCGCAGCATTTTCATGGCGGTGTCCTTGTTCGCGTGCTGGGAGCGTTCGTTCTGGCACGCCACCACGGTGTTGGTCGGCACGTGGGTGATACGTACGGCCGAGTCGGTGGTGTTCACGTGCTGACCGCCCGCGCCCGAGGAGCGGTAGGTGTCGATGCGCAAGTCCGATGGGTTGATCTCGATCTCGACCTTGTCGTCGATCTCGGGGGACACGAACACCGCCGAGAACGAGGTGTGGCGACGGGCGCCGGAGTCGAACGGGCTCTTGCGCACCAAGCGGTGCACGCCGATCTCGGTGCGCAGCCAGCCGAAGGCGTATTCGCCCTTGATGTGCACGGTGGCGCCCTTGATGCCGGCGACCTCACCTTCAGAAAGCTCGATGATGGTGGCGTCGAAGCCGCGCTTGTCGGCCCAGCGCAGGTACATGCGCAGCAGGATGTTGGCCCAGTCCTGGGCCTCGGTGCCGCCGGAGCCGGCCTGGATGTCCAGGTAGGCGTTGTTCATGTCCATCTCACCGCTGAACATGCGGCGGAACTCGAGCAGTGCCAAGGATTCCTCCAGGCCTTCCAGCTCAGTCACGACGTCGCCTACGGCGCCTTCATCGTTTTCCCCGACGGCCATGTCGAGCAGGTCCTGGCAGTCGGCCAGGCCACCGGCCAGCTTGTCCAGAGTCTCGACGACCTGCGCCAGCATGGCGCGCTCGCGGCCTAGTGCCTGGGCGTATTCAGGCTTGTTCCAGACGTTCGGGTCTTCGAGTTCGCGGTTGACTTCGATCAGGCGGTCATGCTTGTGATCGTAGTCAAAGATACCCCCGAATGGACTCGGAGCGCTCGGTCAGGTCCTTGATGGTGTTCAGGATCGGTTGGATTTCCATGGGCGGGCAGCTCTCGTGCGTAATCGGTAGAAAAGCCGGGGAGTATAACCGAGTCTGGAGCATGGCGTCAGACCCGCCGGGCGGTAAAAAACGCCCGTGCGGCCCCATGGGTGCCAAACCAGTCGTGCCATCTAATCAAACATCATCATTCATTCAAGAGTTTGCTTCTGGTCGCACTTGTGCTTGCTGGACAACACCTTGCAACAAAAAAGCATATCTTTGAAATAACCGCATTCCCACCTGATATTTTTACCAGTTGCGGGGCTATCTCGAGGGGCATTTACTACAGCAGACGGAGCGGACGCCACACATACATCTTGCACCCTACTTGAGGCATACCATGAATAAAGTAATCGAAATCCTTTCCAACGATAAAAGTAAATTCTCTCAAGGCGACTGGAGGCCGATCAAGGACTTTGGTTTTATCACAATTGCCGAGGAAAGAAATAACACAATCAGCTGGAGAGAAATTGAAACTGAGGCAGGTGGAAGGCTGCTACACCGCGTTAATATTGAATTTGACTTCCCTGGCCTAGAAGGCGGTTCCAGTGAAGACCTGAAGTCTGTTTTCGCCTTCCTCAAAGTAGGAGCGGGTTCTGTGGCCCCTCACGACAGCATTGACAAAAAACTACTGAAGAGTCAGGTCACCCTAGACTTTGACATGGAAAACCCCGTCAAAGTCGGGGACACACTCTTCGTTCAGGCAGTTACCTATCTCGTCTACCCAAACAAAGATGTTGCGCTCTATGCTCCACTAGGATCTGTAAAAATAATCGAGTAATAATCAAATACCACAATTCAAAAAAACGAGTAAATCTCAACGCGATGCCCGGGGCCGTCGAACAGCCCCGTCATACCTCATGCAATCCCGACCTGATTACGGCCATTGTTCTTCGCCAGATACAATCCTTTATCCGCCGCAGAAATCAACTGCCGGCAATGACTGCCAACAGCCGGTGTCAAAGTGGCCAGGCCGATGCTCACGGTCAGGTGCGAGGCGGCTTCGGGCGCGGAGTGCGGGATTTTCAAGGTAAGCACGGTCTGGCGTAGTTTCTCGGCAATCAGCCGCGCGCCACCTGGTGAAGTATTGGGCAGCACCAGGGCGAACTCTTCGCCGCCATAGCGCGCGGGCAGATCGCTGGGCCGCGAACAGGATCCACGGATGGCCTCGGCCACCTGGCGTAGGGCCTCGTCGCCGGCCAGGTGGCCGAAACTGTCGTTGTAGGCCTTGAAGTAATCGACATCGATCATCAGTAGCGACAATTGCTGTTGTTCACGTATGGCCCGGCGCCACTCAAGCTCCAGGTATTCGTCGAAATGACGGCGGTTGGACAGTCCGGTAAGGCCGTCGGAGTTCATCAGCCGCTGCAGCATCAGATTAGTGTCGAGCAACTGCTGCTGGCTGACGCGCAGGGCACGGTAGGCCTCATCGCGTTGCAACAGGGTCAGGAAGGAACGCGAGTGGTAGCGAATGCGCGCCACCAGTTCGATGTTGTCCGGCAGCTTGACCAGGTAATCGTTGGCGCCCGCTGCAAAGGCCGCACTCTTGACCAGCGGATCTTCCTTGGTCGACAGGACGATGATCGGAATGTCCCGGGTTGCCGGGTTGCTACGGTATTCGCGCACCAGCGTCAAACCATCGAGGCCGGGCATGATCAGGTCTTGCAGGATCACCGTCGGCTTGATCCGCACCGCCTGGGCCACGGCCTGGTGCGGGTCGGCACAGAAGTGGAAGTCGATGTTCTCTTCGTGAGCCAGGCCACGGCGCACCGCCTCACCGATCATGGCTTGATCGTCGACCAACAGGACCATTGCCGAGTTTTCATTGGTGGTCGGGAAACCGTCGAGCGGTAAATCATTCATGCGCTGTCACCTGGTCACTGCCGACTGGCCGGCGTGGCACAATACATATCGTCATTTAGGAAATATTTCCATTAATCGCGCAGCGATCCGCGCCAGCGGGCGAATTTCCATCGCCGCGTCGATCGCGGCCGCGGCCTTGGGCATGCCATAGACGGCGCTGCTATGTTGGTCCTGAGCAATGGTCAGGAAGTTCTGCTGGCGCATCAGCTTCAGGCCCTGGGCGCCATCGCGCCCCATGCCGGTCAGCAGCACGCCAACCGCGTCACCTCGCCAGTAGCGGGCCACGCTTTCAAAAAACACGTCGATCGAAGGCCGGTAGATCTCGTTTACCGGTTCGGCGGTGTAGGCCAGGGTGCCGTTCTTGAGCAGGCGGATATGGTGGTTGGTGCCTGCCAGCAACACCTGCCCGGGCTGCGGCGGCTCGCCTTCACAGGCCAGCCGCACCGGTAAGCCCGAAGCACTGCCGAGCCATTCGGCCATGCCCGCGGCGAACACCTGGTCAACGTGCTGAACCAGCACGATGGCGGCAGGAAACGCCTGCGGCAAGCCCTTGAGCAAGACCTCCAGGGCCGCCGGACCACCCGCTGACGAACCGATCGCCACCAGCCCTGGACGCTGCGCCACCTTAGGCGAAGGCGCAGTCATTGGCTGCGGCGTTTTGCTGCGTTGCTGGCCAATCAACCAGCCGATATTGAGGATCTTGCGCAGCAGCGGCGCGGCCGCTTCCTTGGGATCACCCGCCCCCAGGGCCGGGGTATCGACCACATCCAGCGCACCATGGCCCATGGCTTCGAACACCCGATGGGCGTTCTGCTGGCGGTCCACGGTGACAATCACGATCGCGCAGGGCGTCTCGGCCATGATCCGCCGGGTCGCCTCGACGCCATCCATGACCGGCATGATCAGATCCATCAGGATCAGGTCCGGCGTCTGTTCGGCGCACAGCTTCACCGCCTCCGCGCCATTGCTGGCGACCCAGACCACCTGGTGCATGGGTTCGAACGCCAGCGCCCGGCGCAGCGCCTCCACGGCCATGGGCATGTCGTTGACGATAGCGATCTTCATCCCTGGGCTCCCCCGATCAAATCAACCACAGCATCCAGCAAGGCGTCATCGTGGAAACTGGCCTTGGCCAAATAGTAGTCGGCTCCAGCGTCCAGTCCACGGCGGCGATCTTCTTCTCGGTCCTTGTAGGAGACCACCATGACCGGCAGCGTCTGCAGACGGCTGTCACGACGCAACAAGGTGACCAGCTCGATACCATCCATTCGCGGCATGTCGATGTCGGTAATCAGCAGGTCGAAATCCTCACTGCGCAAGGCGTTCCAACCGTCCATGCCATCGACCGCAACCGCCACCTCATAACCGCGATTGCTCAGCAGCTTGCGCTGCAGCTCGCGCACGGTCAGCGAATCATCAACCACCAGAATGCGCTTGCGTACCGCCTCGCGGGTATTGCGCTGACCTCGCTCGATACGCTCAAGGCGACCGGTGCTCAAGAGTTTATCGACCGATCGCAGCAAGTCTTCAACGTCGATGATCAGCACTACGCTGCCATCATCGAGCAGGGCACCCGATGAAATATCCTGAATCTTGCCCAGCCGCGCGTCGAGCGGCATCACCACCAGCACGCGCTCGCCGATCAGACGCTCGACCGCCACGCCGTAGAGCATCTCGCGCTCGCGGATGACCACCACTTTGATCGTTTGCCCGCCGGTCTGGCTCGGCGGGCGATTGAGCAATTGACTGGCCGCGACCAGGCCGATGTGCCGGCCTTCATGCCAGAAATGCTGGCGCCCCTCAATCTGCACGATGGCCTCGGTCGGTAGCTCCAGGGTGCGTTCTATGTGCGCCAGGGGGAAGGCATAAGCCTCGGCAGCGACCTCGACCACCAGGCTGCGCACCACCGACAGGGTCAGCGGCACCTCCAGGTGGAAACTGCTGCCCTGGCCACTGGTCTGGCTCAACACGATCGAGCCGCGCAGTTGACGGACCATATGCTGCACGGCGTCCAGACCAACGCCACGCCCGGAAACTTCGGTGACCTGGTCGCGCAGGCTGAAGCCTGGCAGGAACAGGAAGGTCAGCAGCTCCGCTTCGCTCATCTGCGCCACGGTTTCGGCCGGCGACAGCTGGCGCTCGATAATGCTCTGGCGCAATCGCTGCAGGTCCACGCCAGCACCGTCATCGCTAAGCTCCAGCACCAGCAGGCCAGCCTGATGCGATGCACGCAAGCGGATATGCCCTTCCTGCGATTTGCCGGCCAGCAACCGACGCTCAGGCAGCTCGATGCCGTGGTCGACAGCATTGCGCAGCAAGTGGGTCAGCGGTGCTTCAAGTTTTTCCAGGACATCGCGATCTACCTGGGTCTTCTCGCCTTCGATCTCCAGGCGCACCTGCTTGCCCAACGAACGCCCCAGGTCGCGGACCATCCGGCTCTGTCCGGTGAGCACATCGGCAAAGGGCCGCATGCGGCAGGCCAGGGCGGTGTCATAAAGCAACTGCGCGCGCTGACTGGCCTGCCAGACGAACTCATCAAGGTCGGCGGCCTGTTGCAGCAGAAGCTGCTGGGTTTGTCCCAGCAGTTGCTGGGCATGAGCCAGAGCGTCCTGAACTTCCGCGCTCTGACCGCTGGCTTGCAGCTGGTTTTTCAGGCCATCGAGGGCACGAACACTTTGGCTGTGCATGCGCTTGAGGCGCTGCAAGGTGGCCAGGTACGGCTTGAAGCGCTGGGTTTCGACCAGCGCCTTGCTCGACAGGTCGAGCAGGCTGTTCAAGCGTTCGGCGGTGACCCGCAGGATCCGCTCGCCACCTTCACCGGCGCGTTTACTCTTGCGCTGGATGGGGGCCTCGGGTTCGGCGTCGGGCAGTACCGGCTCGATCACCGGCTCAGGCTCAGGCCTGGGCATCGGCACAGGGGGGGCGCTAATCGTCGGCGTAGCTGTCGGGGCCAGCAGTCCCGCCATCTGCACGAGAAATGCCTGTACCGCAGGCTCAATGGCCGCATCGCCAGGGGTGGCGATACGCATCAGCAGGTCGGTGCCTTGCAGCAAGGCATCGATATGTTCCGCCCGCAGCAGTAACCGGCCTTCCTGTGCACCGACCAGGCAGTCTTCCATGACATGGGCAACGCTGACCCCGGCATCGACGCCAACAATCCGCGCTGCACCCTTGAGCGAATGAGCCGCACGCATGCAGGCTTCCAATTGATCGGCCTGGGTCGGATTGCGCTCCAGCGCCAGCAGGCCGGCACTGAGCACCTGGGTCTGGGCCTCGGCCTCCAGGCTGAACAGTTCGAGCAACGAAGCGTCGCGCATTTGCTCTGGGGTCATGAAAGGCTCCGGTTCACAGCAGACAGCACTTGTTCTTCATCCAGCACCCGCACGCTGCGCCCACGCCACTGCAGCACCGCGGCGGTAAAGCGCGTTTCGCCCTGCTCATGCACCAGGCGCTCGGGGTCCAGGCCGTGAATACCATCCACCTCATCCACCCGTACCACCACCGAACCACCGGCGGCAGCCATGATCAGCATGCGCGGCATGACCCGCGCCGATGTGCTGACCGTGCCGAGCACGTCCAGGTCCAGCAGGTCGGCCAGTGACAAACAGGGCACCAGTGCCCCACGCACGTTGGCGACGCCTTGTAGCGCCCGCGAACGTTGGTGAGGCAGCGAATGCACCGGCTGCAACGGAGCGACCTCGACCAGGCAACGGGTCGCCAGAGCCAGCCATTCCTCCCCCAGACGGAACAGCAGCATCGAACGACCGCCGCCCTCTTCCTGCACCTGCACCTGCGCCTGCTCATGGGCATCCTGAGACAGCGAGTAACGGTCCAGCAGGCGAGTCGCGGCGCCGGCATAGACATCGCAATTGCGGCAGTGAATATGTTCGGCCAGCAACGGACAGCTTTTATCACCGCGCACACCGATCCGGTTCCAGCAGTCATCAATGCTGTCGGCATCCGCAGCAACCACTTGCACCTGTTGCTCTCCCCTCATTGTTCAGACTCCCGGTCAGCCCGCCGTGCAGCGCGCTCCTGCAGGCGACGGGCGCCAGCGTGATCGCCCTGGGACACGAGCAATGCCGCCAGGTGCGCCAAGGCTTCAGCATGCTGCGGATCGAGGTACAACGCCTTACGGTAATGGCTGAGCGCTTCGCCGGTGTCGCCCGCGATGTCACTGAGCAAGCCCAGCCAGTAAAACACCTGGGCATGCGGCGGGTAATGCTGCAGATAACGCGCACACGCTGCCTGGGCTTCAGCGCTGCTACCGGCATTGGCCAACCGGGCAATCTGCGCCAGCAATTCGGCATTGCTGTCTGATACCGCGGGCCTGATCGGTGTTGGCGCTGCAATGATATTGAACGTGCGCGCCGGCACTGGCGAGGGGCGCGGTAAAGTGCTGGGTGCTGCAGAGAGCGGCGCCATTGTCAGCGGTTTGCTGTTGACCACAAGTTCGGTTTCATTCTGGCGCACATAGGCAAAGGACTGGGCGATACCCAACGGGCGCATGCCCATCCGCGCCAGCAGGCTACCCTCGGCCGGGCCGATGAACAGCACACCCTGCTCATGGAGCAGACGCTTGAGCACTTCGAACACCCGTTGCTGGGTTGGCAGATCGAAATAGATCAGCAGATTGCGGCAGAACACAAAGTCATAACTGCCCGCCTGAGCCTTCAATGCAGGGTCAAGCACATTCCCCACCTGCAACTTGACCTGTTGGCGCACACGCTCATGAACAATGTGGCTGTCGTCGCCTTG
>JBOICD010000071.1:0-11175 GCA_050739855.1 Pseudomonas sp. | reverse complement strand
GGCAACACCCGTCAGCGCACACCGCGCGCCCTCACTGCCCATCTCCCCTCGACACCAAGTGCCTTACTGGCCTCCTCTGCGCGCCTGGAAGCAACCCTGCGCGTCGCCTGAGCCGGCACACCTTCAATTCACACTGTCTTGCCACCCGGCATGTCGAGCGACGGAAGTCGCGCGCCGCCGTGCTGGCCAGCAATTCATCAGACGAGGCCGCACCATGCAGCAGATGATCAGCGCTCCGCCGTCCAGCCCCTCACCCGACAGCATGCTCCAGCCCCTGGTCTGGACACGAACCGCACGACGCTTCAGCAACATCCCGCCTGCAGCGCCCAGGCGCTGGTCCCGTTATGAACGACTGTCCTTCTCGATGCTGGGTTACACCTGGGGCATCCTGGTCATCGCGGTCAGCGCCCTGCACTTCGGCAACTATGACCTGGACACCAGGACTTCATCCACATCCGGCTCACATTCCGGTTTCTATGAAATCAAGCCCCCGGCGCAGAATACCCGCCTGCCTGCGTCGCAAGGAGGCCAGCCATGACCCTCGAACAACATTGCGCTGAGCGTCGCACAGCGGACAACGGGCAAACGCCCCATGACTGGCTGCGCATCAGCAGCGCCACGCCGGACAGGTTGAACGAGGTCAGGCAGACCCTTGGCATCGACATCCCCCGGACACTACAGCGCATCGTCAGCCAGGATGGCGAGTTCAGCTACTTTCCGATCACCTTCCTTGGCGTCGATAACGGCCGTAAGAAGGCCAGCCGGGTGGTGTTCGTACTCGGTCGGCAGAGGCTGATTTCGCTGGAGCCCGAGCCTGTTCCGCAGCCCCTGACGGTGGCCCTGAACCGACTCGAGCGTGACGGGCGAGACAGCTGTGCACTGCTGAGCTTCGCAGCCATTCTTCAGGCCATCAACGATGCCACCGACGAGTTGCTGGACTCACTCAACGAAGACTTGGGCAAAGTGCTGGTACAGACCAACTCGGTGCTCAACAGCCTGGAGACGCGCGACCGTGACTTCGGTGCCAGCGACGTGGTGTCGACGCAGCTGAATCTGGGCGAAGTGGAAGAGCTGCTGTCGGACTGCATCGAAAGCCAGCTGCAACTGGCCCTCGCCGCGCGCCATGTACTGGGACGCCTGTCGGCTGCAAGCGCCCACTTGAAGCCGCTGTACCAGACGCTGATCGCCGACATCGAAGCGGTCGAGGAACACGTCAGCTTCGTCCACGACCGTGTGCGACTGCTACAGACCACCAACAACATGGCCCTGAACGTCAAGCAGAACCAGATCGTCAAGGTGTTCTCGGTGATTACCGCAGTGTTCCTGCCGGCCATGCTGATCTCCACGTACTACAGCATGAACGTTGCCAACATGCCCATTCTCGAGTGGCAGTACGGCGAACCCATGATCATCGCCCTGACAGCCTTTCTCGCGGTGCTGCCACTGCTTTACGTAAAGCATCGCGGCTGGTTGCGGTGAATGCCGGGCACCAAGGGTCCTGACCACCGTCAGCAGACCGCACTTAACTCTGGAGAATCACCCATGCCGCCAACCCCGAACGACGCAACGCCGCTCACCTCTGCTAGCCCAGGCACCCTGCAAGGCCTGGTCTGGAACGCCGACCTGACCCTGCAGGACGACTCGAATCACGCCGCGCTGCAGCGCCGCCAGGCGATTGACCGCGCTCGCGCGAGCCGCCCACGCACTGCGCAGATCGAACGAGAGATCATGATCGCAGTGATCGTGCTCTACGCCCTGATCCTGGGCAGCTTCGCCGCGCTTCACCTGTACGGCGAGCATGCCCTGCCAGCAGCGACCGAACAGAGCGCGCAGGCCGAATCGACTGGAACAGGAGGTTGAAGCATGACCGAAAAACAACCTGACCTGATGCGTGCCGTCGGGCATGCCGATGAACTGCAGCAAGCCGGCTGGCTGCGCCTGTCCGCCGGGCAGCACGAGCAACTGCACGCTGCGCACAGCCAGCATGGCGTTGACCTGTCAATCATCCGTGGTCGTGCGGCCACCGAGGAAGGCGACTTCATCATCATTCCGCTGGAACTGGTGATTTACCAGGAGCAGCAGTACCTGGAAACCAGCGTGCTGTTCGCGCTCAGCAAGAACGTGCTGATCAGCGTGGAGCAGGATGTCCCTCTCCGTGCCTTGGAGCAGGCCAGCCAGCAACTGCTGGAAATGCGGCTGGCCGGCCACCCGCTCGATCCCGCCGGGATGCTGTTCACCCTGCTTGAAGTGCTCAACGATTCGGCGCATGCGGCCATTCGCGAGATTTCCGCACGTCTGGACGAGCGCAGCGAAATCGTCGCCATTGCCAGCGGCGGCTTCGAGATGTCCAAGCGCCAGGCTGGCGTTGCCGACATCGCCGGGACAGCCATCGCCCTGGGTGAGGCCGAAGAACTGGTCGCCAAGACGGTGGAGGGGCAATTGATGCTGGCCCGTGCCGGCCGCTGGTTGCGGCGGGTGGCGGGTGAAGCCCGCTTCGAGCAGAGCCTGCCCATGCTGCTGTCCGACGTCCAGAGCCTGAGACGCTATGCACGCTTCCAGCACGACAAGATCCGCAACCTGCAGCAGTCGCTGATGACCACCATGGACATCAAGCAAAATCAGGTAGTTAAAGTGTTCACGGTGGTCACCGCGGTGTTCACCCCGCCAACCCTGGTGGCCTCATTCTACGGACAGAACTTCGCTCACATGCCGGAGCTGGAATTGCCATGGGGCGAATGGATGGTCATGGGCCTGACAGGACTCTTCGCCCTGATGCCGCTGTTCTACATCAAACGCAAGGGGTGGATGCGATGAATGCAATCAACCAACTGCCGGCCTGGCAGCGGCTACACGCCGCGGACCCACAGGCGCTAGAAGACCTGGGCAGACTCCACGGCATCAATCTGATCCCTGAACCCATCGCGCGCCCCGGCACCACCCTGCGCATACGCTGCGCCCGGCTGCAGGACGACCAGGTGCTGGTGACAGATCTGCTGTGGCGCCAGGGCGATGACAACCACCCATTGTTCACCGTCGAGACCGGGCACCGGGTGCTGCGTCCCGGCCAGGCATTCGAACGGATCCAGGCCCAGGGACTGTCGAGCGACAGCTCCCAGTCGATATCGCTGGTGCTGCTGCACCAGTTGCTGGGCCAGACCTGCCTGGTGCTCGATCGCATCGACCAGGGCCTGCGCGTGTCCATGCAGTCCATTCGGGCCTTCCAGCTCAACGCAGGAACTGACAACACACGGGGCGCGGAAGATCTGGCGGATGTGGATGGTCATCTGGCGACGCTGAGCGCGCCGCTGTCGTTCGTCCTGCAGTCGCTGGACGACCTTGAGCAGGCCGCCCTGCGACTACGCCGGGCAGTGGTGAGCACGCCCACGGCAAGGTCGGAAGATGCCGATGAGCTGATCGCCCACATCGAAGGCGTGCAGCGCCGCGCGCGCTTCATCCTGGAGCGACAACGCTTTCACTGGCGCGCCGCCGGCGAGACGGTAGCGATGAGTGACCTGAACGTCACCAAGGTGTTCAGTGTGCTGTGGGCCGCGTTCATTCCCGGCACTGCCCTGATCAACTGGTACGGTCAGAATTTTCGGGTGATGCCCGAATTGTCATGGGACGGCTCCCTGTGGACGCAACTGCTCGCCGTGCTGGTGCTGACCGCGGTACCGGTACTGATGGTCAAGCAGTCGGGAGCGCTGCGCTGACGTGCGCCCCCGCCCCAACCTCATCCAATCTGCTGTGGTACCCTTTTCAGCCCCGTGTCATGGCGCGGGGTGGACAGGGTTGTGGACAGGGCGGCCTGCGCAACGCCGCACACCAACGAGCACTGGAGCCGAGCAAGTGATGAAAGCGCCCCCCTTGCAAACGCCCTCGACGCCTTACCGACTGACACGATTCGTACTCATGGCAATGGTGATGGCGGCGATCTTCATGATCGACAGTGCGAGCGGCTACGAGGTCGCGGTGTCGGTGTTCTATACCGCGGTGATCCTCACTGCGGCGCGGATCCTGAGCCGGCGCGCATTGATTGCCCTCACCGGCATCTGTGTCACGATCACGCTGCTCAGCTTTTCCATCACAACAAAGGGGGACTACCACGCTGGTCTGGTCAACATGACCATCAGTGTCGTCGCGATCCTGATTACCGCCTACCTGGTACTGAAGATGGAAGCGGCGCGCGCCGCCGCCCACGATGCGCAGGCCCGCCTGCTGCGCATTGCCCGGGTGAAGAGCCTGGAGGGCCTGACCACCTCTATTGCCCACGAGCTCAATCAACCGCTGGCCGCCATCGTCACCAGCGGCAATGCCTGCCAGCGCTGGCTTGGACAGAACCCGGCAAATCTGGACAAGGCGCGCCAGGCGCTGGAACGTATCCTGGCCGACGCAAGCCGCGCCAGCGATATCATCGCCCGGGTGCGTAGCCTGACCAAGGGCGAGCCGCCACACAGGGTCGCCTTCGGGTTCAATGACGCGGCCCAGGAGATCATAGCGTTATCGCAGCAGGAAATGGCGCGGGCCAGCATCGTGTTAACGGTCGATCTAAGCCCCGATCTGCCCCTGGCGCTGGCCGACCGCGTACAGGTTCAGCAGGTGATGGGCAACCTGATATTGAACGCCATCGAGGCCAGCGTACCGGTACCGGTGTCCAGGCGCGCCATCCGGATCACCTCGGCACGCCAGGACGCTATGATCGTGTTCAGCGTTTGCGACGCGGGTGTCGGGCTGGCAGCCGGTGTCCATGAACACCTGTTCGAGGCATTCTGGACCACCAAGACCCAGGGTATTGGTGTGGGCTTGAGCATCAGCCGCGCGATCATCGAGGCCAATGGCGGCCATATCTGCGCGCAGTCGAATGAAAATGGCGGTGCGTTGTTCCGCTTCAGCGTACCCACCACGGATAAGGAACAGGCATGACACCCCTCTCCCCCGCAATTGCACAGCCAGTCGTTTATATCATCGACGACGACAGCTCCATGCGCGCCGCCCTGGAGGACCTGCTTGCCTCCGTGGGGCTGACAACACGGGCGTTCGCCTCTACCCGGGCGTTTCTCGCCGAGCCGGTCATGGATGCCCCCGGCTGCCTGGTGCTGGATGTGCGCATGCCCGAGCAAAGTGGCATGGACTTCCACCGCCAAATGCAAGAACTGCACTTGCAGTTGCCGGTGGTCTTCATCACCGGGCATGGCGATATCGCCATGGGTGTCACGGCGATCAAGCGCGGTGCCATCGAGTTCCTGACCAAACCGTTCCGCGATCAGGACCTGCTTGACGCCATCCAGCAGGGCCTCGAGCAGGACCGCGAGCGCCGCCAGCGCGATGCCGCCAGCGCCGAATTGCACGAGCGCTGGATGTTGTTGAGCGAGGGTGAACGCAACGTGGCGCGCCTGGTCGTGCAAGGCCTGCTGAACAAGCAGATCGCCGCCCAGCTCAATCTGAGTGAAATCGCCGTGAAAGTTCGCCGAGCCCATGCGATGCGCAAGATGCAGGTGAAATCCTTGGCAGACCTGGTCAGGATCACCGGGAAGCTGGAAAACTGATCAAGACATCCGGCCGCTCTCAGCTCACCCGAGCCAACGGAAACAGGCGTTTGAAGTTCGCAGTGGTCTGTTCGGCCAGTTGCTCATAGTTTTCGCCCCGCACCATCGCCACGAACTCCGCCACTTCGCGCACATACTGCGGCAAGTTCGGTTTACCGCGATACGGAATCGGCGCCAGGTAAGGCGAGTCGGTTTCAACCAGCAGGCGATCGGCTGGCACTTGCCGGGCGACGTCGCGCAAGGCATCGGCATTGCGGAAGGTGACGATGCCGGACAACGAGATGTAGTAACCCAAGTCCAGTGCCGCCTTGGCCATGTCCCAGTCTTCGGTAAAGCAATGCAGTACACCAGCCTGGCTCAGGTCTGCTTCGCGCAGCAGGGTCAGGGTGTCGGCACGCGCTGCACGGGTATGAATGATGACCGGCTTACCAGTAACTTGCGCCGCCTGCAGGTGCAGGCGGAAGGAATCCTGCTGCACCTCGGCTGCTTCTGGCTCGTAATGGTAGTCCAGCCCGGTTTCGCCGATGGCCACCACATGCGGGTGCTCAAGCTCCTTGAGCAGCCACTCCAGCGGCGGCGCGCCATCAGGGGTCAGGTCCAGCGGATGGATGCCTACCGAGCAGTCAACGTCGCGGTAACGCTCGCTCAGGTCTTTGACCGCCTTGGCGTTGTCGGCACTGACGCCGATGCACAGGAAGTGGCCGACACCACGGGCGCGGGCAGCATCAAGGGCCGCATTCAGAGAACCCTGGTGAGCGGTGAGGTCGAGACGATCGAGATGGCAATGGGAATCTACAAGCATGGGCAGATGACAACACTGAAAAGAAATGAAGGGGCAGCCCGGTTCAACGCTGACCAGGCAACATTGCCCAGGAGGCCAGCAGCGCTTCGAGCAACAGCACGCGATTGAGGTTGGCCTTGGCCAGGACTTTCTGACGCTGGGCGAGAATCCAGTCCTGTATCTCCAGGACCTTGCCCTGGCCGCTCTTCTGCGCCAGGTACTGCACGACCTTGCGCATATCGTTCAAGCCTAAACCTTCCTCATCCTCGGTCAACTGATAGCGCAGGATGAGATTCGACCAGTCACAGAACCAGTCGAACAGCAACAGCAAGGGAATGGCATTCCAGGCTTCGGCCAGCTGGCTCGGGGATTGCTGCTGCTTGAGCAGTTTTTTCACTCCCTCGACCACCAGTGCGCGTTGCTCGCGCACACCCTGCGCCTGCAAGCTGACCGCAGCCAGGGGCGAGCCAGCAGCGAGGCTGAGCAGCTCCAGACGCTCCTGCTCATCGCACGCTGGCAAGGCTGTACTCAACCAGGCCAGGCTTTGCGTGGTGCTGGGCAAAGGACACGCCTGCTGCACACAACGACTCTTGATGGTCGGCAACAAGCGGCTGGGCTGATGGCTGACCAGCAGCAACACGGTATTGCCGGAAGGCTCTTCCAGGCTCTTGAGCAAGGCGTTGGCAGCGTTGATATTCATGGCCTCGGCCGGCTCGATCAACACCACCTTGCGCCCGCCCAGCTGCGCGGTCTGGACCACGAAGGACACCAGGTCACGCACCTGGTCGACCTTGATCGGCTTGTCGGCCTCCTCTGGCTCCAACACGTAGTTGTCCGGGTGACTGCCGGCCGCCAGCAACAGGCACGACTTGCATTGCCCGCAGGCTTGCAGATTGGCCGGGCGCTGGCACAGCAGCAAGGCCATCAGCCGCTCGGCCAGCGCGCGCTTGCCGATGCCTTGCGGGCCATGCAGCAGGTAGGCGTGAGCGTGCTGGGTGCGTCCGGCCAATTGTTGCCACAGAGCCTGCTGCCAGGGGAAGGCCTCAGCCACGGCTGCGCTCCAGGAGCTGCGGCAGCAAGGCATCCAGCGCTTGCTGCACTTGTGCCAGCGATTGCGAGGCGTCGATCAGCTTGTACTGCTGCGGGGCTGCCTTGGCGCGTGCCAGGTAGGCTTGACGCACAGCCTCGAAAAAGGCCTGGCCTTCCTGCTCGAAACGGTCCAGGCGACCACGGGCCGCGGCGCGGGACAGGCCGATTTCCACCGGCAGATCGAAGACCAGGGTCAGGTCCGGGCGCAGCGTGCCCTGAACAAAATTTTCCAACGTGGCAATGCGCTCCAGCGACAGGCCACGGCCGCCACCCTGGTAGGCGTAGGTGGCATCGGTGAAACGGTCACAAAGCACCACCGCACCACGGGCCAGGGCCGGGCGAATCACTTCGGCCAGGTGCTGGGCACGGGCAGCGAACACCAGCAACAGCTCGGTGTCGGCATCCATTTTTTCGTCGCTGGGGGCCAGCAGCAGTTCGCGGATCCGCTCGGCCAGCGGTGTGCCGCCAGGCTCACGGGTCAGCACCACATCCACGCCCTGGGCACGCAGGTGCTCGGCCAGGTACTCGCGGTTGGTGCTCTTGCCCGCGCCTTCGGGACCTTCCAGGGTGATAAACAAGCCGCTCACAGGCAGTCCTTACAGTTGATCATTGCGAAAAGGTTGCACTGGCCGGTGCCGACGCTTCAGGCACCGGCTCAGGGCTAGCCTCAGTGGATTCCGAGGCTTGCGGCTCGGCCTCAGGCTCAGATTCAGTCACCGGTGCCGGACTCGAACGGTAATCGGCACGGCGCTTGATCTGGTACTCGCGGACCGCCGAATTGTGCGCGTCCAGGTCGTCAGAGAAGATATGACTACCATCACCGCGGGCGACGAAGTACAGACTGCTGCCCGGCGTCGGGTTCAAGGCGGCATGGATCGCTTCACGGCCGACCATGGCGATCGGGGTCGGCGGCAGGCCAGCATTGGTATAGGTGTTGTACGGCGTCGGTTCGCGCAGGTCGGCGCGGGTGATCTTGCCGTTGTAACGCTCGCCCATGCCGTAGATCACCGTCGGATCGGTCTGCAGCAACATGCCAATGCGCATACGGCGCACGAACACCCCGGCGATCTGACCGCGCTCCTGGGGCACACCGGTTTCCTTCTCCACCAGCGACGCCATGATCAGCGCCTGGTACGGATCACGATACGGCAGGTCGGCCGGCCGCTCCGCCCACTCCTTGGCCAGCACTTCGTCCAGGCGCGCATACGCTTGCTGGAGGAACTCGACATCGGTCATGCCGCGCACGAAGCGATAGGTATCGGGGAAGAAACGCCCTTCAGGGAACACCCCGGGGTGACCGAGCTTGTCCATTACCTCGTTATCACTGAGGCCATCGAGGGTCTGCTTGATTTTTTCGTGCCTGGCCAAGGCCGAGCGCACCTGGCGGAAATTCCAGCCTTCGACCAGGGTCAGGCTGTACTGCACGACATCGCCACGACGCCAGACCTCGAACAGGTCGCGCACGGTCATGCCAGGGGTCATGCGGTACTCGCCAGTGTGCAGCGGCACACCCGCCATGTTGAAGCGCCAGTACAGGCGCAACCAGAAGGCATCGCCCAGCAGGCCCTGGCTCTCCATACGGTAGAACATGCGGTTGGGGTTGGTCCCCGTGGGCACGTCGAGCAGTTGCTCCTGGTTAACATGCAGGGTCTGCTCCAGCGCCGAATTCACTTTCCAGGCTGAAAACCCCAAGATCAGGCCTGCCAGAATCAATCCGGTTTCCAGCAGCACCAAGAATTTACGTCTCACAAATCAGGCATCCAGTAGCGTTCGGGCAATGGCCTGCAGTTTACGGGTGAGTGGACCCGGCGACCAGTTCAGCGCTGCAAAAGCACGCACTGGCCAGACACCGTAGACGCTGTTGCAGACGAAGACTTCGTCAGCCTGCTCCAGGTCCTGCAGGGACAGATCGGTAATGTGCAGTGCAATCCCGGCCGCCGCCGCGTGCTCAATCAGGGCCGCACGCATGACCCCGGCCACGCCACAGCGGCTCAGGTCAGCTGTCAGCAGCTCAGCGCCGCGCACCAGGAACAGATTGCTGTAGACCCCTTCGATGATGCGACCGGAAACATCGCGCATCAATCCTTCGGCATGCTCGGCATCCTGCCATTCGGCACGCGCCAGCACCTGTTCAAGTCGATTGAGGTGTTTGAGCCCGGCCAGCAGCGGTTGTTCCGCAAGACGCGTGTTACAGGGAAAAAGACGAACGCCCTGCTCGGCATGCTCAGCAGGATAAACGGGCAAGGGACTGCCTTGCAGGATACGCCGTGGTGCCGCGCCAGCAGCGGGCGCATAGCCGCGCTGGCTGTCACCACGGACGAGAATCAGTTTGAGTACGCCGTCACCCAGCAAGCTGGCATAACGGCATAGCTCGTCGCGAATCAGGCCGTGATCGGCGCTGATCGCCAGGCGCTGGCAACCCAGCGCCAGGCGCTCGAGGTGATACTCGAGCAATGATGGCCGACCGGCCCTGACCGCGATGGTCTCGAACAGACCATCGCCGTAGGCCAGCGCGCGGCTTTGCAGGTTGACTGCCTCCGCCGCCTGGCCATCGATCCAGCTGTGCATCAGCCGGCGAACCGGCGGAACACCAGCGAGCCGTTGGTACCGCCAAAACCGAAGGAGTTGGACAGCACGGTATCGATCGGCATGTTGCGCGCCTCATGCGGCACGAAATCCAGATCACAACCTTCGCTTGGCTCATCCAGGTTGATGGTCGGCGGGGCCACCTGGCTGTTGATCGACAGCACACTGAAGATCGCTTCCACTGCACCGGCGGCGCCAAGCAAGTGACCGGTCATCGACTTGGTCGAGCTGACCGCCAGCTTGTAGGCGTGGTCGCCGAACACCGACTTGATCGCCGACGCTTCAGCCAGGTCACCGGCCGGGGTCGAAGTACCGTGGGCGTTGATGTAGTTCACCTGATCAGCGTTCAGGCCGGCATCGCGCAAGGCGTTGACCATGCAGCGCGCTGCGCCGCTGCCATCTTCTGGCGGCGAGGTCATGTGGTAGGCGTCGCCACTCATGCCAAAACCAACCAGCTCGGCATAGATGGTCGCACCACGGGCCTTGGCGTGTTCGAGCTCTTCGAGCACCAGCGCACCGGCACCGTCGGCAAGGACGAAGCCATCACGGCCCTTGTCCCACGGCCGGCTGGCACGGGTCGGGTCGTCATTGCGGGTCGACAGCGCCCGTGACGCACCGAAGCCGCCCATGCCCAGACCGCAAGCCGCCATTTCCGCACCGCCAGCTACCATCACGTCAGCTTCACCGAAAGCGATGTTGCGCGCAGCCATGCCGATACAGTGGGTACCGGTGGTGCAGGCCGTGGCAATGGCGTAGTTAGGTCCCTGTACACCCAGGTGGATCGACAGGAAACCGGAAATCATGTTGATGATCGAACCCGGCACGAAGAACGGCGAAATACGCCGCGGGCCCTGCTCATGCAAAGTCCGGCTGGTTTCTTCGATATTGGTCAGGCCACCGATACCCGAGCCCATGGCCACGCCAATGCGCTCGCGGTTGGCATCGGTCACTTCCAGGCCGGAATTGCGCACGGCCTGAAAACCGGCTGCCAGGCCGTACTGAATGAACAGATCGAGCTTGCGGGCTTCCTTGACCGACAGGTATTGCTCAACCTCGAAGCCCTTTACCGAGCCGCCAAAACGGGTGGAGTAGGCAGACAGGTCGGTATGTTCAATCAGACCTATGCCACTGCGGCCAGCCAGAATGCCCTGCCAACTGCTCGGCACATCGGTGCCC
>JBOICD010000070.1:0-11193 GCA_050739855.1 Pseudomonas sp. | reverse complement strand
CATAGATAGAAAGCACTTACTGTCGTGGTCAGGGTCGTGAGCGGAAGTTAATAAAACTCTTCTTCTACTTATCGGCAGATCTGCGCCAGACTATAGTCAGTCACGGCGAAAAGCCAGTTCGGCCCCCTCCAGCATACCTATTGAAACCATCGTGCCAGATCAAATACCAAAAACACTCGATGCCTGGGTCAAACTACTCGATAGCGTTCGCCTGCCGGTTCCGCTGGCCAGCTACGAGCGGGTAAAAGCCGCCATTGCCGACAACCGCAGTTCGCTGCGCGACATTGCCGAAGTGATGCAGGACAGCCCGGCGCTGGTGCTCAGCGTCATGCGCGAGGCCAACCATCACACCCAAGCCAGCATCGGCGAACCCGCCGAAAGCCTGGAGGTCGCCCTCAATCGCCTGGGACTGGCACGCACCACAGCGCTATTGGAGCGCTTGCCGGTGCTCCCCGAGGGTGAGATTGCGCCGACCTTGCGCCAATTGCAGCTGGTCAGCCAACATGCCAGCCAGCAGGCCAACGGCCTGTTCGCCAGCCGCCTGGCGCGGCTCTGGCAGGAAATACACTGGGGCAGCCTGTTGTTTCTGTCGCCTTTATGGCCACTGGCCCTGACCTTTCCCAAGCTGCTCGAAGACTGGGAACTGCGCGTGGTGCACAAGGGCGAATCGGCACCGCAGGTAGAAATGGAGCTGTTCGGGGTACGAGTGCTCAGCTTGTGCCAGGCATTGGCCGAACACTGGCGCCTGCCGGACTGGGTCACTCGCGGCGTTCACCTGCTGCAGGATGAGCGGCGTTTGCTGGCCAAGGCACTGCGCATCGCCCGTGATCGGAACAGCCTGCGCCAGCAGCAGCGCCTGGACGACAACCCGAGCCTGCGCCGCTGGTTCAATCAGCCAGCCAACACTGTGCTGTTGGCCAACGGCCTGGCCCTGGCGGCACAAGTCGGCTGGACCAACCCGCATGTTCGACGCTGGCAACTGCTCACCAGCCTGTACCTGCAAACCTCACTGGATGATGTGCAACAGCTGGTACACCAACAAGCGGCCATCAGCGCCCGCCACCATGCTTGCCATGACCTGTTTCACCCGGTCGAAGCCCTGCTCTGGCCCTGGCATCAACGGCGCCTGCACCCGGGTCTGATCGCCCCGCCACCACCCTCGGCCCAGGCCCTGGGCACCTGGCGCAAGCTGTGCGCCGAGCTACTGATCGAGCCCAGCCCGTTCAGCAATGCCATTCACCTGACGACCCTGGCCCGAGATGCCTTGGTCGCCTGTGGCATGCAGCGGGTCATGCTGCTGATGACCGACAAGACCCTGACTCAGCTGCGGGTTCATCAGATTGCCGGGCTGCCGCCAGAAGCGGCTGGCCTGGTTTTGCCTGTTGAACAGAGCAAACTGCTTCAGCGCCTGTTGAGCGCGTCGGCGCAACTGCGCCTGACCCCCGAAAATCACGCACAATTCTCGGCACTGCTTCCGGCCCACTTGCGCACATTGTTTCGCAGCGAACACCTGCTGTTGCGCTCGCTGTCGAGCAATGGCCGCGTAGTGATGCTGCTGGTCGCCGACCAGGGTGCAAAACCGCTGGCTGACATCAGCGTGCAGGCCTTTGCCAAGACCGCGCACTGCATCGAGCGCGCCTTGACCGCCTTCAGCACCCGCAGCGCCTGACCCATGCGCTACAATCGCCCCCTCTGTTCTGCTCTGGAGACTCTGGATGACTGACTTTTCTGGCTTGCCCCTGGTAATCGAACCGGCTGACCTGCAAGCCCGGCTTGATGTACCGGAGTTGATCCTGGTGGATCTGACCAGCGTCAACCGCTATAACAGCGGGCATATTCCAGGGGCTCGCTTTGTCGACCCGAAGCGTACCCAGCTGGGCCACCCCCCTGCGCCGGGCCTGCTGCCGGCCAAAGCCGACCTGGAAAAACTGTTTGCCGAACTCGGCCACAACGCCAATGCGGTCTACGTGGTCTATGACGACGAAGGTGGCGGCTGGGCCGGGCGTTTCATCTGGTTGCTGGATGTAATCGGTCACAAGCGCTACCACTACCTCAACGGTGGTGCGCAGGCGTGGCCCGCGAGCACCCTCAGCACCGAAGTACCGGCCGCTGCCACTGGCGCGGTCAGCCTGACCCTGCACGAAGAGCCCACGGCAACCCGTGAATACCTGCAAAGCCGCATCGGCGCCGCCGACCTGGCGATCTGGGATGCCCGCAGCCCCGCTGAATACCGTGGCGAGAAAGTCCTGGCCGCCAAAGGCGGGCATATTCCCGGCGCGGTCAATTTCGAATGGACGGCTGGCATGGACATGAACAATGCCCTGCGCATCCGCAAGGACATGCCCGAAATCCTCGAACAGCTGGGCATCAGCAAAGACAAGGAAGTGGTTACCCACTGCCAGACTCATCACCGCTCCGGCTTTACCTACCTGGTGGCCAAGCACCTGGGCTACCCTCGGGTCAAAGCCTATGCCGGATCCTGGGGCGAATGGGGCAACCACCCCGACACCCCTGTTGAAGTTTAAGGAAACCTAATGAAATCCCGCTTGTTCCTCATCAGTCAGTACCTGCTGCCTCATCACCTGCTGTCGCGTCTGGCCGGCTGCATCGCCGAATGCCGCGTGCGCTGGTTCAAGAATGCCTTCACCAGCTGGTTCGCCAAGCGCTACCAGGTCGATATGTCCCAGGCCCTGGTCGAAGACGTCAGCGCTTACGAGCACTTCAACGCCTTCTTCACCCGCGCCTTGAAACCCGGTGCACGTCCGCTCGACGAGACCCCGGGCGCAGTCCTCTGCCCGGCCGACGGTGCGGTCAGCCAGCTGGGCCCGATCGAGCACGGTCGCATCTTCCAGGCCAAAGGCCACAGCTTCAGCGCGCTTGAACTGCTGGGCGGTGATCCGGCCAATGCTGCGCCGTTCATGGGCGGCGAATTCGCCACCATCTACCTGTCACCGAAGGACTACCACCGGGTGCACATGCCACTGGCCGGTACCCTGCGCGAAATGATCTATGTGCCGGGTCGACTGTTCTCGGTCAACCAGACCACCGCCGAAAACGTACCGGAGCTGTTTGCCCGCAACGAACGCGTGGTCTGCCTGTTCGATACCGAGCGCGGGCCGATGGCCGTGGTTCTGGTTGGTGCAATGATCGTCGCTTCGATCGAAACCGTCTGGGCCGGCCTGGTGACACCACCGAAGCGAGAACTGAAGACGTTCCGTTACGACGAAGCCAGCCGCGCGCCGATCCACCTGGAAAAAGGTGCGGAACTAGGTCGCTTCAAGCTGGGTTCGACGGCTGTCGTGCTGTTTGGACCTGAGCAGGTCAAATGGGCCGAAGAACTCGGTGCCGGTTCGGCGGTGAGCATGGGCCAGCGTTTGGCGCTGCCTGCCCAGGCCTGAAAATGAAAAAGCCCGCAGCGATGCGGGCTTTTTTGTATCGATGAGACAATTGCCTTAACTTGGTATCCCCCCGGTGGGAGCGGGCTTGCCCCGCGATGCGATTTGACTGACACACCGCAATCGCGGGGCAAGCCCGCTCCCACAGGCAGGGATCAGTGCAGTTTCAGGCGCGGCTCGGTGCCTCGGCCAATCCGGCTACCCAACATCAGCATCAGCGTACGGAACGTGCCATACAGCGCCATCTGGTGCATGCGGTACAACGACACGTAGAACATCCGCGCCAACCAGCCTTCGAGCATCACGCTACCGGTCAGGTTGCCCATCAGGTTGCCCACCGCCGAGAAGCGCGACAGCGATACCAGCGAGCCGTAATCGCGGTAGGCGTAAGTCGGCAACGGTTTGCCTTCCAGGCGCGCCTTCAACGATTTGGCCAGCATCGAGGCCTGCTGATGGGCGGCCTGGGCCCGGGGCGGTACGTTGCGGTCGCTGCCTGGCTGAGGGCAGGCGGCGCAGTCGCCGAAGGCGAAAATGTCGTCGTCCAGAGTGGTCTGCAGGGTAGGGCGAACCACCAGCTGGTTGATCCGGTTGGTCTCCAGGCCGTCGATGTCCTTGAGGAAACCCGGCGCACGAATACCCGCTGCCCAGACTTTGAGGCTGGCCGGGATTACATCGCCATTGCTGGTTTTCAGCTCGGTTGCCGTCACTTCACTGACCGAGGCATTGGTCATCACCGTGACACCGAGTTTTTCCAGGGTCTGGTGCACCGGCACACTGATACGCTCCGGCAGCGCCGGCAGCACCCGCGGGCCAGCTTCGATCAGGGTGATGTGCATGTCCTTGGGCTGGATACGGTCCAGGCCATAGGCGGCCAGTTCGTGCGCCGCGTGGTGCAGCTCGGCGGCCAGTTCCACGCCGGTAGCACCGGCACCGACAATCGCCACGCTGATGGTTTCGCTGGCCTGATCGCCGGCATGGGCGCGCAGGTAATGGTTGAGCAGTTGCTGGTGAAAACGCTCGGCTTGCTTGCGGGTATCGAGGAACAGGCAGTTCTGCGCCGCGCCGAGGGTGCCGAAGTCGTTGGTGTTGCTACCGACGGCGACAACCAGGGTGTCGTAACCCAGGGTGCGCGCAGGCACAAGTTCACGGCCCTCTTCGTCGAGGGTAGCGGCCAGCTGGATCTGTTTGCTCTCGCGGTCCAGGCCACTCATGCGGCCGAGCTGGAACTGAAAGTGATTCCACTTGGCCTGGGCCACGTAGTTCAGTTCGTCTTCCGAGGAGTTCAGCGAGCCTGCGGCCACTTCGTGCAGCAATGGCTTCCAGATGTGCGTCAGGTTGGCGTCGACCAGGGTGATGCTGGCGCTGCCTTTCTTGCCCAGGGTTTTACCCAGGCGGGTCGCCAGTTCCAGGCCGCCGGCGCCGCCGCCGACAATCACAATACGGTGAGTCATGGGGATATCTCATAAGGTTTACGGAATTCTGGTCGTGAGTCATCGGCCGCTCAGGGCGGGCGGTTTGGGCGAGCGCAAGGCAGCTCATAGCACCAGGTTACTCAAGAGGCGGCTCAACAGGCCCAGGCCAACGGTCACCAGCACCACCATGCCAAGGAGCAGCCACGGCCGGAAAGGCTTGCGCTCGACTTGATGTTGGGGTGCTTGCAGGTAGTGATCGACACGACGTTGGTCTTCGGGATTCAGGCGGCTGGTCATGAGGGCCTCGTCAGGTAGACGCTTGTGACTGAAAGGAAGCTACAGGGTTCACTGTAGTTGTTTGAGCAAGGCCCATGGCGCAGTCACACGGCGGTTATTATGACGAATGATTGCGCTTTGTATCACCGCCGCGCAATTTATGCCATTACGCGTTGGCAGGGGGCCAGCTCAGAGGCTGATGCCGACGTCGAAAACAATGCTGCGGCCCAGGTTGCCACGCAGAAAGTCCGGCGCATCCGGGTGGGCGAACAGCACCCGGGCGAAGGTCGGCCCGACCAGCGACAGCGAACGCCAGCCCTGGCGCAGGTACTCGGTGGGCGGCGGGAAGTGGCTGTTGAGGTCGAGCACCTCGCGCTTGAGGCTGGCGAAGGCGATGATGTCCAGTTCGCTCAGGTCGAGCCCGCGTTCCTGGTAGTTGTGCGATTTTTTGCGCAAGGTCGGGGCCAGACGCTGCAGCAACTCCTGGGCACTGATCCGCCGCGGCCGTGCTTCGCGCCGCACCAGCTGGCTCAGGGAAAAGGCGCTGCGCCGCCGTTGCAGTTCTTCGCGCCACTCGTCGTTGAGCCGACGGCCTTCATCGAGGACGAAAAACACCTCGAAAGCGGCATCGCGAAATAGCACGTCAGGCGGCTCTTGACCTGCGGGGGTGAAGTCCTCGCTACGGTAAGGAATGTTCAAGCCTTGCAGCAGGCGCTGGCAGACCCAACGCTCACGTTCCCATTTACGGGCATTGGAAAGAAACGCATTGGCTTGTTCGGCCTGAATGGTTAGCAGGCGCAAGTAGTCTGAGTCGTCCATGGGGACAAGCTTAGCGTTCAATTGTGTCTTCAGAAATAAAGTCGTTAACCAAGCGTGGGTTACAGTACTTGCCCGGCAGTCTGTACCAAGGCATTACTGCACTGATTCTGTAATGGTGACGCGCGCGCAGCCCTGGTTGTTGCGATAGAGGAGATCTCCCAAAACTGACCCGCCCCCACGTCGTTCACGTAGAAGAACAAGGGACCGTCGCTGCGAGCTGTAAAACGGCTGTTGAAGATTCGGCCCCCTTCCACGGCAACCGCATCAGGGGGGCAGCGCCACGCTTTGGGCCACTCCTCGATCTTCGGTCCAGGATCGCAGTGCTCTGCTGGTAATGGCTTTTCCGGGTTGATGGGCAGCGCGTAAATGTCGTCGCCGGTGGTGCCGATACGCACCATGGTCTGAAACCAGGGCTGATCCGGGTGCCGACGTATAGACGTTGAGAGTGCTGTTACCCACGAAGCGGGAAACTTCAGCGGACATTCGTAGCCGCCAGGGTTGGCCGGAATCTGCCGGTCACTCCAACGCCACTGATCAGGCACTTGCATCTTCACCTGATAAGTGCGGCCTTGATGAACCTGCATACCGGAGTAAGCGCAGAGTGAGCGCGTGTCGAACCAGAAGGTCGCTTTATCGCTGGCGCTGCGCTCCTTTACCTGACACAAGGTTTCATAGGTCGCCGCCGAGGCGGGCAGCAGCGTTGCCAGGACAATCACCAAGGGGGCTGTAACGAAATGCTTGGGCATGACTCACTCCGTTTCAGGAGCGCCAGGGTCGCTTGCGTTTGAGCATAGCCGAATCCGCTGGGAGCAGGCTTGCCCCGCGATTGCGGGCTGTCAGCCACATCGCATCGCGGGGCAAGTCGAATCGTCGCACCGCCGCTCCCACCTCAGATTCTATTCCTGCCTCAAGTCACAAGCGGTTGCGGTGTAGACTGCCAGCAACGTCTTGTCTGAAGGGCTCTGCAGCCGTGATTGATGCTCAAGTGCTGTCTGACCACAGCCTGACCCTGGGCTGGGTCGGCTATATCGTGCTGTTGATGTGGGCGGTGGCGCGTACGCGTTGGGTCGAGTTGTTCACTGACAGCCGCCGTCAGCACCTGCTGTTCGGCACGGTGTTCGCGTTGTTTGCGTTGTGGTTGGTGCGCCGCGACTTCGACAATGGGGTGTCATATCACTTCATTGGCATGACGGCAGTCACTTTGCTGCTGGATTGGCCAATGGCGATTGTCGGCGGCTTGCTGGCCCAGGTCGGGTTGATCTTGTTGGGGCGTCAGGATCTGGCCGCCATGGGCGTCAACGGCTTGTTGTTCATCGGCCTGCCGGTGCTGGTCACCGAGGTCTGCGCGATCCTGGTGGAGCGGGCGCAGCCGAAAAACCTGTTCGTTTATATCTTCTGTTCGGGATTTTTTGCCGCAGCCCTGGCGGCACTGCTGTGCCTGTTGCTCGGGCTGGGTTTGCTGTGGCTGGACGGGCGTTTCGTGATGCCGGAGTGGATCGAAGACTTTATCGGCTACCTGTGGCTGATCATCTTTCCCGAAGCCTTTATCAACGGCATGATCGTCAGCGCCCTGGTGGTGTTCTGCCCGGAGTGGCTGGAGACCTTCAACCGCACCCGCTACCTGCAGGCGCCGTGGAAGGACGACGACTCCGGGCGCTGAGGGTCAATGGTGGGCGCGCGGGTCGAGCTCGCCGGAAAACAGTTCGTCTTCAGCATCCGGTGCGACCGGGATCTTGTGCTCTTCAGCGGCCCACGCCCCCAGGTCGATCAGCTTGCAGCGATCGGAACAGAACGGCCGGAACGGGCTGGCGGCGTTCCATTCAACGGGGGCGCCACAGGTCGGGCATTCTACGGTCATGGGTTGGCTCATACTTGGCCTCCTCGCAAAGTCAGATAAAAGTGATGCAGGCGGTCGACCTCCGAATGCAGCCACGTCAGGTCACGGTCATTGACCAGCACATCATGGGCGTGGCGCAGGCGCTCTTCCCGGCTGGCCTGGGCCTTGAGAATGGCCTGCACCTGTTCAGGGCTGCTCTGGTCGCGCTGCAGGGTGCGTTGGATTTGCAGCGCCTGCGGGGCATCGATCACCAGCAGGCGCTGGGTGCGTTGATAATGGCCCGATTCGACCATCAGCGGCGACACGAACACTGCATAGGGCGACTCGGCCTTGGCCAGGTAACTGAAAATCTCCTGACCGATCAACGGATGCAGCAGGGCTTCCAGCCAGCGCCGCTGTTCAGGGTCGCTGAAGATCAGCTCGCGCAGCGCCGCACGGTTCAGTTGGCCATCTTTCTGCAGCACACCAGCACCGAAGCGCTCGACGATACGGGCCAGTGCCGGACGTCCGGGCTCGACTACCCAGCGCGCGGCCTGATCGGCATCCACCAGGTGCACGCCCAGTTCGACAAAGCGCTGGGCCGCAGCGCTTTTGCCACTGCCGATGCCGCCGGTGAGGCCGAGAATCCAGGGAGTGAATGCAGCGGTAGTCATCACATTCCAGAAAGGTTCAGGTAAGAAGTGGTTATTTGACCACCCCAGAGCAGTGCGATCCAGCCCGCGATGGCCAGATAAGGACCAAAGGGGATCGGCGTGCTGGTCTTCTGGCCTTTAGCGCGCAGCATGATCAGCCCGATCACCGCGCCGAGTACCGACGACAGCAGCAGGGTCAGCGGCAGGATCTGCCAGCCACCCCAGGCACCGATCAGCGCCAGTAGCTTGAAATCGCCGTAACCCATACCCTCTTTGCCGGTGATGATCTTGAACAGCCAGAACACCGACCACAGGCTCAAATAGCCTGCGACTGCGCCCCACAGAGCATCTGACAAGGGCACGAAAAGCTCGAAAGCGTTGACGATAAGCCCCAGCCACAATAGTGGCAGCACCAGGGCGTCGGGCAACAGCCGGTGCTCGATGTCGATCAGGCTCATGGCCAGCAGTCCCCAACTGAACAGCATCAGGGCCAGTGCAGCGGTATTGGCACCCAGATACCAGGCGACAAACACCGTCAGTGCCGCGCAGCCCAGTTCCACCAGCGGATAACGGGCACTGATGGCGCTGCGGCAACTGCTGCAGCGCCCGCGCAGCAGCAGGTAGCTCAAAACCGGAATGTTCTCCCAGGCGCGAATGCGGTGCCCGCAGTGCGGACACTGTGACGCGGGCAGGAACAGATCGTAACGCTCGGGCTCAGACGCGCTGGGCAGCTCCAGCACCTCCCGCGCTTCAGCCTGCCACTGGCGTTGCAGCATGATCGGCAGGCGGTGCACCAGCACGTTGAGAAAACTGCCGACGACCAGCCCCAGGAGCAGGGCAAAGCTCAAGTAAAGCAGCGGCTGGCTGGCCAGCGTATCCATCAGGTCCATGTTCAGATCACACTACCCAGCTGAAAGATTGGCAGGTACATGGCGATCACCAGGCTGCCCACCAGCAGCCCGAGAATCAGCACGATCAGAGGTTCGAGCAAGCTGGCCAGGTTATCGAGCAAGCGCTCGATGGCGCTTTCATAATGGCTGGCGACTCTGGCGAGCATATCGTCCAGCGTACCGCCTGTCTCGCCGATGGCGCACATCTGTTGCATCAACCGCGGAAACAAACCGCTGCTGGCCATCGCCTGGCTCAACGACTGGCCGCTGGCGAGGTCCTTGCGCAGGCGCAGCACTGCTTGCTCATACAACGGATTGCCGCACGCACCGGCCACTGGTCCCAGCGCCTCCACCAGCGGCACACCTGCAGCGAACGAGGTGGACAGCGTGCGGGCGAAACGGGCGAGGGCGGCATTGCTCAACAAGTTGTCCACTATCGGCAGCTTCAGCGCCAGGCCCAGACACCACAGACGAAACGCAGGCTGGCGCTGGTAAGCCCGACACAGGCCCCAGACACTGCCGACCGTGAACAGCAACAGCCAGCCAAAGTACTGCCCCAGCCAATCGGACAAGCCAATCACCCATTGGGTAAAAGCCGGCAGCTGCGCGCCAAAACCGCTGAACATCGTCTGAAATTGCGGTACTACCTCAAGCAGCAACAGGCTGGAAACACCGAGCCCGGTCAGCAGCACGATCAGTGGATACGTCATGGCCTTTTTCAACCGCGAGCGCAGCGCCTGGCGATGCTCTTGCAGGCTGGCGACCTGTTCAAGCACGCTTTCCAGGCTGCCGGACTGTTCCCCGGCAGCAATCAGATTGCAGTACAGCGCATCGAAATACCGGGGATGCCGACGCAACGCATCCGCCAGATTGCAGCCCGCGCCGATATCGGTTTTCAGCGTACCCAGCAGGCTGATCAGCACCGGATTGCTGCTGCTCTGGGCAATCACCTCAAGCGCTTGCAACAGCGCGACACCGGAGCAGATCAAACTGGCCAGCTGGCGGCTGAACTGGCTCAACTCGCGGCTACCCAGCGTACCTTGCCTGTGCCACAACCTGGCCTGCACCCGCTCGATACTTAGCGGGCGAATACCGCGTTTACGCAACTCGGCGCGCAGCAGGGTAGGGCTGCGCCCACTGCTCTGGCCGCTGACCAGCGCCCCTTGCGCCGTAGTGCCCTGCCAGCGGTAGCTATAGGTTTTTCCGGTCATCGCGACATCCTTGTGGCGTGGCCCGCACAAACCCGGAAACAGCTTCGGGGCCAGTGCAGCGAGCAGGAGTGCCCGCTGCTCACTAGAGTAGTCGAGCCGGCACCAGTGAATGACCGGCGCAGGGTGACAAAAGGTGTCCATTCGGGCCTACTGGCGCGCCTGTTGGCGGCCCGTCCCTGAGCGCTGCTGACTAGAACCGATTTTGCGAGGGAGAACGTCCATGAAAGGACAACGCGGCATTACCTTGATCGAACTGATGATCGTCGTGGCGATCATCGGCATCCTGGCGACTATCGCCTTGCCCATGTACACCAACCACCAGGTGCGGTCCAAGGCGACTGCTGCCTTGGTCGAAATCTCCGCCCTGAAAACCCCGTTTGATCTGCGCATGAACGAGGGCAAAGACATCACCGACGTAACCGTGTTGGGCGGCCAGGCCAGCACCAGCAACTGCAGTATCACCGCCACCGGCACAGCTGCCATGGGTGCGGGCAGCATTGTCTGTACTCTGGTCGATTCTCCGGCTACTGCTTTGGGCAAAACCCTCAGCCTGACCCGCTCGGCCAGCGGCTGGGCGTGTGCCAGCACCCTTGACGAAGACCTTGCCCCAGCCGGCTGCAAACCCGCTGAAGGTGCCCCGGCACAGTGAGCAATAGCTGTTATTAAACAGTGATTTGCGTAAGCGATCCGGCAGTGGTAGCGTTGGTGCCACGCCGGTGTA
>JBOICD010000069.1:0-11211 GCA_050739855.1 Pseudomonas sp. | reverse complement strand
CTTCACCGGTTCCAGCCGCACCGGCAACCTGCTGCACCAGCAGTTCGCCGGCCGCCCGGACAAGATCCTGGCCCTGGAAATGGGCGGCAACAACCCGCTGGTGGTGGATGAGGTCAAGGACCTGGATGCGGCGGTCTATACCATCATCCAGTCGGCATTCATCTCTGCCGGCCAGCGCTGTACCTGTGCCCGCCGTCTGCTGGTACCGCAAGGCGCATGGGGTGATTCACTGCTCAAGCGTCTGGTCGAGGTGTGCAAGAACATCTCCGTCGGCGCCTTCGATCAGCAACCGGCACCGTTCATGGGCTCGGTCATCTCGCTGGCGGCGGCCAAGGCGTTGCTCGATGCCCAGGCGCAATTGCTGAGCAACGGCGGCGTGTCGCTGCTGGGCATGACCCAGCCGCAAGCCTCTGCTGCCTTGCTGACCCCAGGTATCGTCGATGTGACCGCTGTGGCCGATCGCCCGGACGAAGAGTTCTTCGGCCCACTGCTGCAGGTCATTCGCTACAGCGATTTTGACGCAGCCATCGCCGAAGCCAACAACACCCAGTACGGTTTGGCCGCCGGCTTGTTGTCCGACTCCCACGCACGCTACCAGTACTTCTGGCTGCAAAGCCGTGCGGGCATCGTCAACTGGAACAAACAACTGACCGGTGCGGCCAGCAGTGCGCCGTTTGGTGGTGTGGGTGCCAGCGGCAACCATCGCGCCAGTGCCTACTATGCGGCCGATTATTGCGCTTACCCGGTAGCCTCGCTGGAGACCGCCAGCCTGACCCTGCCTGCCACGCTGACGCCAGGCGTCTCCCTATAACAAAAGGTCCACGGAGCCTTGCCGATGAAATCGTTTGAAGTGAACTTTGATGGTCTGGTGGGACCGACGCATAACTACGGCGGGCTGTCCTACGGCAACGTTGCTTCGCAGAGCAACAGCCAGCAGGCGTCCAACCCGCGCGAAGCCGCGCGCCAGGGCCTGGCGAAGATGAAGGCGTTGATGGAGATGGGTTTCCAGCAGGGCGTTCTCGCCCCGCAGGAACGCCCGGACGTTGGCGCACTGCGCCGTCTGGGCTTCTCCGGCACTGATGCCGAGGTGATCCAGCGCGCCGCTAAAGAAGCGATGCCATTGCTGGTCGCCAGCTGCTCGGCGTCGAGCATGTGGGTGGCCAACGCCGCCACGGTCAGCCCGAGTGCCGACACCGCCGACGGCCGCGTGCATTTCACCGCCGCCAACCTCAACTGCAAATATCACCGCAGCATCGAGCACCCGACCACCAGCCGTGTGCTCGGGGCGATGTTCGCCGACGGCAAGCACTTTGCCCATCATGCCGCGTTGCCGGCGGTGGCACAGTTCGGTGATGAAGGGGCGGCCAACCACACGCGCTTCTGCCGGAGCTACGGCGAGGCTGGCGTGGAGTTCTTCGTCTATGGCCGCAGCGCCTTCGACACCCGCTACCCGGCACCGCAGAAGTACCCGGCGCGCCAGACCCTCGAGGCTTCCCAGGCGGTCGCCCGTCTGCACGGGCTGAGCGAGGAGGGCGTGGTGTTTGCCCAGCAGAACCCGGCGGTGATCGACCAGGGTGTGTTCCACAACGACGTGATCGCGGTGGGTAACGGCGAAGTGCTGTTCTACCACGAAGACGCCTTCCTCGAGACCGAGGCGATGCTTGGCCAACTGCAAGCTAAACTGGCTAAACGGGGTGGCAACTTCAAGGCGATCTGCGTGCCACGCTCGGCTGTCACGGTAGAGGATGCGGTGCGCTCGTACCTGTTCAACAGCCAGCTGCTGTCCCGTGCCGACGGTTCGATGCTGCTGATCGTCCCGGAAGAGTGCCGCAACAACGAGCGGGTCTGGGCCTACCTGTCGGCGTTGACCGGCCAGGGCGGTCCGGTTGCCGAGGTCAAGGTCTTCGACCTCAAGCAGAGCATGCAGAACGGCGGTGGCCCGGCGTGCCTGCGTTTGCGCGTGGCACTCAATGAAACTGAACTGGCAGCGGTCAATCCAGGGGTTATCATGACGGCGCCGCTGTACGACACCCTGACCCAGTGGGTCGACAAGCACTACCGCGACCGCCTGAGCGAAGCCGACCTGGCGGACCCGCAACTGTTGCTGGAGTGTCGTACGGCACTGGATGAGCTGACCCAGATCCTCAAACTGGGCTCGGTCTATCCGTTCCAACTCCAACCTTGAAAGAGAATTCGACTATGTCCGACACCCTGCAGCTGATCCTTGAAGATGACGATGGTACCCAGCTGGAAACTTCCTGCACCCGCTTTGCGGTGGTCTGGCAAGGCAAGGAGGTATGGATTCAGCAGGATGGCCGTGGTCAGCTGCTGATCGGTGTCGACGTCGAAGAAGACGACGCTGAATACGCCAACCTGTTGCTGCGCCCGCTGGCCACCAACCTGGTCAGCCTGCAGCTGGAAATGGAACCGGCCGACGCTGGCGACGATGATGATCACGTACATGGTCCTGATTGCGGCCACCATCACTAAGGAATAGCCCATGCTCGCCCTCGGCAAACTGCTCGAACTGACCCTTGCCGGTCGTGAACCGGCAGAGAAGACCCAGCTGACTGTCGACGGCGTGCGCATGCGCTGGCTTGGCGAGGGGGCACTTGAAGTGCGCCCTCCTGAGGCGCGTGACAACGGCATGGACCTGCTGCTTTCTGCAGGTATCCACGGTAACGAAACCGCCCCCATCGAGTTGCTCGACGAGTTGCTGCATGGCATTGCCAAGGGCGAGATCAAGCCGCGGGCGCGGGTTCTCTTCCTGTTTGGCAACCCCGAGGCGATCCGCAAGGGCGAGCGTTATCTGGAGCAGGACGTCAATCGGCTGTTCAACGGTCGGCATGAGCTCTCCAGTGGGTCGGAAGCGTTGCGCGCTTGCGAGCTGGAGCGTTTGGCCACCACCTTTTTCAGTGTGCCCGGACGTACCCGGTTGCACTACGATCTGCACACCGCCATTCGTGGTTCGAAGATCGAACAGTTCGCACTGTATCCGTTCAAGGAAGGTCGCCAGCATTCTCGTCGTGAACTGCTGCGTCTGCGTGCGGCAGGCATGGAGGCCGTATTGCTGCAAAGCAAGACATCGGTCACCTTTACCGCCTATACCTACGAAACGCTCGATGCTGAAGCCTTTACCCTGGAGTTGGGCAAGGCACGGCCCTTTGGGCAGAACGCGCAGGTCAACCTTGAGCGTCTGGAAATCCGTCTCAAACAGATCATCGAAGGCAACGAGCCTGAGGAACCTGAGGCGCTGGATGGCTTGCAGCTGTTTAGCGTAGCCCGCGAGATCATCAAGCACAGCGACAGTTTCCACTTGCACTTGCCGGCGGATATCGAAAACTTTTCAGAGTTGTCCAAGGGCTATCTGCTGGCAGAAGACCTGAGCAGCACGCGCTGGATCGTCGAGGAGGAGGGGGCTCGCATCATTTTCCCTAACCCCAAGGTCAAGAATGGCTTGCGCGCGGGGATTCTGATCGTACCGACCACGCCCGATCAGTTGGCCTGAATCGGGCTGTAGGGGCAGCTGTCAGTGGGAGCCTACGCGTTTCTGCGCCATTTCATTGCGGCGCAGGGCACGCAGCTTCTGCAAGGTATCAGCACAGGTTTTCGCCGCCTCGGCACCCTTGACCAGGAAATGCTCGAAGTAGAAGTTCTGATGCTCATCGCCCGCGTGGAAGTGATGCGGGGTCAGGACCACCGAGAACACCGGCACCTCGGTTTCCAGCTGAACCTGCATCAGGCCGCTGATCACTGACTGCGCAACGAACTCGTGGCGGTACAGGCCGCCATCGACGACCAGGCCAGCGGCAACAATGCCGGCATAGCGGCCGCTACGGGCCAGCAGTTTGGCGTGCAGGGGGATTTCGAAGGCGCCACCGACTTCAAAGAAATCGATATCGCTTGCCTGATAGCCCAAAACGCCCATTTCCTCGACGAAGGCTTTACGTGCCTGATCGACAATATCCTTGTGCCAGCAAGCCTGGATGAAGGCAATGCGCTCGTGGGAAGGGTTTTTGCTATCGATTGCGGTAGGTTGCATTGAAACGGACTCCTGTTTGTATGAGAAACAGGGCATCTGGATCGAAGGGGATTTCGCCGCGCAGGTGCGCAACGACAGGCACAGGCGTGCCTATCCCGTTCTCTCTTTATCCGGACTATGACCGTCGGCCCCGGAATCACACCGGGTCTGCTGACCTTGCAAGGCAAGCCTGCAAGCGCTCGCGGGCTATGCGCAATGTGCGCAATTACCGCCGGTGGGGAATTGCACCCCGCCCTGAGAACGTTGCCACCGATCGTCGGCGGCGGAGAATTATTAGCACATATGTGAAGTGAACGTATAGGCTGCTAACGATTTTTTTGCGGATGAATGGCATTTCATCCGGGAAACCTTGCCAATTCCACCTCGCATCCCCAGTAATACGAGATCAGCTGAAGGTTGCAGAGCGTCCAATTGACGGTTTCTATAGCATAAACACACTGCATCCAAGCCTAAGGCCCGATATAATGCGGCCCTTTGCCGTCGTTTCGTCAATTTGACGCAAGCATTTGCCGTAAGGCCGCCGTTTCCGTGGAAGAACCTATGAAAAGCGCAGAAATCCGTGAAGCCTTCCTTCGCTTCTTCGAAGAGCAGGGACATACCCGAGTTGCCTCCAGCTCCTTGATTCCGGGCAACGACCCGACCCTGCTGTTCACCAACGCGGGGATGAACCAGTTCAAGGACTGCTTCCTTGGCCAGGAAAAGCGCGCCTACACCCGCGCCACCAGCAGCCAGAAGTGCGTGCGCGCCGGTGGCAAGAACAGCGACCTGGAAAACGTCGGCTACACCGCCCGTCACCACACCTTCTTCGAAATGCTGGGTAACTTCAGCTTCGGTGACTATTTCAAGAAAGACGCCATCACCTACGCCTGGACCTTCCTGACCAAGGTGCTGAACCTGCCGGAAGAAAAACTCTGGGTCACGGTCTATGCCAGCGATGACGAGGCATACGACATCTGGACCCGGGAAATCGGTGTCCCGGCCGAGCGCATGGTGCGCATTGGTGACAACAAAGGCGCGCCTTACGCCTCCGACAACTTCTGGACCATGGGCGATACCGGCCCGTGCGGTCCTTGCACCGAGATCTTCTACGACCACGGCCCGGACATCTGGGGCGGCCCACCCGGCTCGCCGGAAGAAGACGGTGACCGTTACATCGAGATCTGGAACAACGTCTTCATGCAGTTCAACCGCACCGCTGACGGCGTGCTGCACCCGCTGCCGGCACCCTCGGTGGACACCGGCATGGGCCTGGAGCGCATCAGTGCGGTCATGCAGCACGTGCACTCGAACTATGAGATCGACCTGTTCCGCTGCCTGCTCGAAGCGTCTGCCGCGGCCATCGGCTGCAAGAACGAAGAGCAGTCGTCGCTCAAGGTGGTATCCGACCACATCCGTTCGTGCGGCTTCCTGATTGCCGATGGTGTGCTGCCGTCTAACGAAGGTCGTGGCTATGTACTGCGCCGGATCATTCGTCGCGCCTGCCGCCACGGCAACAAGCTGGGCGCCACTGGCAGCTTCTTCTACAAGATCGTTGCGGCGCTGGTCGCCGAGATGGGCGAAGCCTTCCCGGAGCTTACGCAGCAGCAAGCTAACATCGAGCGCGTGCTCAAGGCTGAAGAAGAGCAGTTCGCCAAGACCCTGGAACAAGGCCTGAAGATCCTCGAGCAGGACCTGGCCGAGCTCAAGGGCAGCGTGGTTCCAGGTGACGTGGTGTTCAAACTCTATGACACCTACGGCTTCCCGATGGACCTGACCGCCGACATCGCTCGCGAGCGCGAGCTGACCATCGACGAAGCAGGCTTTGAGCGGGAAATGGAAGCGCAGCGTGAGCGCGCGCGTTCCGCCAGCGCCTTTGGCCTGGACTACAACACCCTGGTCAAGGTTGATGTGGCCACCGAATTCACCGGCTACACCGGCACCGAAGGTGAAGCGAGCATCGTTGCTCTTTATAAGGATGGCAAAGTCGTCGAGCAACTGGCTGAAGGTGAGCAGGGCGTGGTGATCCTCGATCGCACGCCGTTCTACGCCGAATCCGGTGGCCAGGTGGGTGACACCGGTTACCTGCAAGCCGGCAATGTACGCTTTGATGTGCGTGACACCACCAAGACCGGCGGCGCCTTCCTGCACCACGGCGTGGTCGCCAGCGGCACCCTGGTGGTCGGCTCCAAGGTTCAGACCAAGGTCGACGCCGATGTGCAGCACGCCACCTCGCTGAACCACTCCGCCACTCACCTGTTGCATGCAGCCTTGCGTCAGGTGCTGGGCGATCACGTACAACAGAAAGGCTCGCTGGTCGACAGCCAGCGCCTGCGTTTCGACTTCAGTCACTTCGAAGCGGTCAAACCAGAGCAGCTCAAGGCCCTGGAAGACATCGTCAACCGCGAAGTGCGCAATAACTCCGAAGTGCAAACCGAAGAGACCGATATCGATACCGCCAAGCAGAAGGGCGCCATGGCGCTGTTCGGCGAGAAATACGGCGACAGCGTGCGTGTACTGAGCATGGGCGGCGACTTCTCCGTCGAGTTGTGCGGCGGTATCCACGCCAAGCGTACCGGTGATATCGGCCTGCTCAAGATCATCAGCGAAGGCGGTGTGGCCTCCGGTGTGCGCCGTATCGAAGCGGTTACTGGCGAGGCGGCACTGGCTTACCTCAATGCTGCCGAAGAGCAGCTCAAGGAAGCCGCGCAGCTGGTCAAGGGCAGTCGCGACAACCTGATCGACAAGCTTTCGGCCGTACTCGAGCGCAACCGCCAGCTGGAAAAACAACTGGAGCAACTGCAGGCCAAGGCCGCCAGTGCTGCCGGTGACGACCTGTCCAACTCGGCTGTTGAAGTCAAGGGCGTCAAGGTCCTGGCTGCGCGCCTGGATGGTCAGGACGGCAAGGCGCTGCTGGCGCTGGTCGATCAGCTGAAGAACAAACTCGGCCGCGCAGTGATCCTGCTCGGCAGTGTCCATGAGGAAAAGGTCGTACTGGTTGCCGGTGTGACCAAGGACCTGACTGGCCAACTCAAAGCCGGTGATTTGATGAAGCAAGCCGCTGCCGCAGTGGGCGGCAAGGGTGGCGGTCGTCCGGACATGGCGCAAGGTGGTGGCGTTGATACCGCCGCGCTGGACAACGCGCTGGCCCTGACCGTGCCATTTGTGGAGCAGGGCGTTTAAGGCGCTGTTCGGCCCGTCGTCTAGTGGCGGGCCGTGGCGTCGTTTGAATGTTTATTGGGTGCCCTTCATGGGCTGAGGCGGCTTTGAAATGGCGTTGATCGTACAGAAATTTGGCGGCACTTCGGTCGGCACGGTCGAGCGAATCGAACAGGTTGCCGACAAGGTCAAGAAATTCCGCGAGGCTGGCGATGACCTGGTGGTTGTGCTGTCGGCGATGAGTGGCGAAACCAATCGCCTGATCGACCTGGCCAAGCAGATCAGTGATCAGCCGGTTCCGCGTGAACTGGATGTGATCGTGTCCACCGGTGAGCAGGTAACCATCGCCTTGCTGGCCATGGCACTGATGAAGCGGGGGATTCCTGCGGTGTCGTACACCGGTAACCAGGTGCGCATCCTCACTGACAGCGCGCACAACAAGGCGCGCATCCTGCAGATCGACGACCAGAAGATTCGTGCCGATATCAAGGCCGGACGCGTGGTTGTGGTCGCAGGCTTCCAGGGTGTGGACGAGCACGGCAACATCACCACGCTCGGTCGCGGTGGCTCCGACACTACCGGTGTTGCCCTGGCGGCTGCGCTCAAGGCGGACGAGTGCCAGATCTACACCGACGTCGATGGTGTCTACACCACCGATCCGCGTGTGGTGTCCCAGGCTCAGCGTCTGGACAAGATCACCTTCGAAGAGATGCTGGAAATGGCCAGCCTCGGTTCCAAGGTCCTGCAGATCCGTGCCGTCGAGTTCGCCGGCAAGTACAACGTTCCGCTGCGCGTGCTGCACAGCTTCCAGGAGGGTCCGGGTACCCTCATTACTATTGATGAAGAGGAATCCATGGAACAGCCGATCATTTCCGGCATCGCCTTCAATCGCGATGAAGCCAAGCTGACCATTCGCGGCGTACCGGATACCCCGGGCGTTGCCTTCAATATCCTCGGCCCGATCAGCGCCGCAAACATCGAAGTCGACATGATCGTGCAGAACGTTTCGCACGATAACACCACCGACTTCACCTTCACCGTGCACCGCAACGACTACGACAAGGCCCACAAGGTCCTGGACAAAACCGCCGAGGAGCTCAACGCTCGCGAAGTGGTGGGCGACACCAACATCGCCAAGGTCTCGATCGTTGGCGTTGGCATGCGTTCCCATGCCGGTGTTGCCAGCCGCATGTTCGAAGCCCTGGCTAAAGAGAGCATCAACATCCAGATGATCTCCACCTCCGAGATCAAGGTCTCGGTAGTGATTGAAGAGAAGTACCTGGAACTGGCGGTACGCGCTCTGCATACCGCTTTCGAACTGGACGCCCCCACCCGACAGGGTGAGTAAGGCGTTGCCTCAAGGGCGCGGCTATGCCGCGCCCTTCGCTTTTCTGGCGGGCGTGAGAAATCTGTCGTTTTACTCGCGCTAGTCAATACTTAGGCGTAGGTCGGTGGCCGTCACAGGTTGCGGGCTGAAGCCCTTTTTTTTGCAGACTGTTGTCCCTGAACTGAATTTCGTGAGGAGAAAGGTATGTTGATTCTGACTCGTCGGTGCGCCGAGAGCTTGATCATTGGCGACGGCGAAATCACTGTGACCGTGCTCGGCGTCAAAGGAAACCAGGTGCGAATCGGTGTGAACGCCCCTAAAGAAGTGGCCGTCCACCGCGAGGAAATCTACCTGCGGATCAAGAAAGAGAAGGACGAAGAACCAAGCCATTAATTTTTATCGAGTTTTTTTCAAAAAAGAGTTTGCAAACGGGGAAGGCTCTGGTTATTATACGCCCCGTGTTGCGGAGAGGTGGCCGAGTGGCCGAAGGCGCTCCCCTGCTAAGGGAGTATACCTCACAAGGGTATCGGGGGTTCGAATCCCCCCTTCTCCGCCATTATTCATGTAGGACGCTGTAATCTGCCTTAATCGCCTAAGTCGTTGAAATTAAACGAAAAAGTGGTTGGCAAAAAGATTTAGCGGCCTATAATGCGCGGTAACAAATGCACTCATAGCTCAGCTGGATAGAGTACTCGGCTACGAACCGAGCGGTCGGAGGTTCGAATCCTCCTGAGTGCACCATACGACGAAGCGGTTTTCATCTTGAAAGTTGCTTCAGCTTCAACCAGAGGTGATCTGGTCCATCAAGCGCCAACCCTGCACTCATAGCTCAGCTGGATAGAGTACTCGGCTACGAACCGAGCGGTCGGAGGTTCGAATCCTCCTGAGTGCACCATACGACGAAACAGTTTTCATCTTGAAAGTTGTTTCAGCTTCAACCAGAGGTGATCTGGTCCATCAAGCGCCAATCCTGCACTCATAGCTCAGCTGGATAGAGTACTCGGCTACGAACCGAGCGGTCGGAGGTTCGAATCCTCCTGAGTGCACCATACAACAGAAAGCCCGCCTACTCAGGCGGGCTTTTTGCTTTTCTGCGTTCTGTGTTTTTCTTCCTGACATGTGTTTTTTTTACCTTGGTCGCCGTCGCACTGATGGCGGCAGAGGTTGTCATAACGATGTCTCGCAAACGATTGTTCTAGCCACGATTTTTTCAGCACCCTGACAGCTCAAGCGGTGTATGATTGCGCCCGTCAGCCCCGCCGGGGCTTGTGGAAAACCACCATGGACTTACCCAGTAGTTACTCAATAGCAAGTTTTGCCAATCAAGATCTGACTGATTGATTCTCCCGGCGTGCTCCGCTGCTGGGAGTGGAGTTCGCCTATGACTGAAATCGAAGTAAAAAAGACGCAAGAGAGCTTGCAGGATCGCCTGGCTCAGGTGGTCGAGCTGCTGCAGCGTCAACGCGTGGTCGAAGACCTGACTCACCGTCAGGAGGGTCATCACCATGACCTGGTAGAAAACCTCGTTCACCGCCAGAACCTCGTCGAGCTGCAGCGCAAGCTCGATGATCTGCACTCCGCTGACGTCGCTTACATTCTCGAAGCCTTGCCCCTCGACGATCGCCTGACTGTCTGGCAGCTGGTCAAGGCCGAGCGCGACGGCGACATCCTTCTGGAAGTATCCGACTCGGTCCGTGAAACCCTGATCGCCGACATGGACGATCATGAACTGCTCGCCGCCGCCAAGGAGATGGACGCCGACGAACTGGCCGACCTGGCGCCAGAGCTGCCCCGTGACGTTGTCCATGAGCTGATGGAAACCCTCGATGCCCAGCAGCGTGAGCGCGTCCGCTCCGCGCTGAGCTATGACGAGGAGCAGGTCGGTGCGCTGATGGACTTCGAGATGGTCACCATCCGTGAAGACGTCAGCCTGGAAGTGGTACTGCGCTACCTGCGTCGACTCAAGGAGCTGCCAGGGCATACCGACAAACTTTTCGTGGTCGATTACGACGGCATCCTCAAGGGGGTGTTGCCGATCAAGCGTCTGCTGGTCAACGACCCGGAGAAGCAGGTGGCCGAAGTCATGGCCGATGACCCGGTGCTGTTCCAGCCGGAAGAAGATGCTTACGACGCTGCTCAGGCCTTTGAGCGTTACGACCTGGTATCGGCACCGGTAGTGGACAAGAACGGTCGTCTGATTGGCCGTCTGACCATTGACGAGATGGTCGACCTGATTCGTGAGGAAAGCGAGACCGAAGTGCTGAACATGGCCGGTCTGCGCGAAGAGGAAGACATCTTTGCCTCGGTCTGGCGTTCGTTGCGCAACCGTTGGGCCTGGCTGGCGATCAACCTGATTACTGCATTCGTGGCCTCGCGGGTGATCGGCCTGTTCGAGGGCTCGATCGAGAAGCTGGTGGCGCTGGCGGCGCTGATGCCGATCGTGGCGGGTATCGGCGGCAACTCCGGCAACCAGACCATCACCATGATCGTGCGCGCCATGGCGCTCGATCAGGTCACTCCGGGCAACACCTCGCGGCTGATGCGCAAGGAGCTGGCGGTCGGCTTGATCAATGGCCTGGTGTGGGGCGGTGTGATCGGTGTGGTGGCATACCTGCTGTATGGCAGCTGGTCGCTGGGTGTGGTGATGACAGGGGCAATGACCCTCAATCTGTTGCTTGCGGCGCTGATGGGTGTATTGATTCCAATG
>JBOICD010000068.1:0-11233 GCA_050739855.1 Pseudomonas sp. | reverse complement strand
CACTGGGGGGCTCCTGTGGGAGCGGGCTTGCCCCGCGATAATCAACGCAAATGGTTACGCTCGTACGTCTCGCGCCCCATCGCCGCAATCTGCCCCTCGATCAACGCCTCGAACGGTTTAAGCAACGCATCGAAACACAGTGGCGCCTCCAGCACATTCAACGCCTGCGCCACCGCTTCCAGGGTAGACAGCGCCCCGTCAGCCGGCGCTTTGCGCAAGCGGTAGCGCGAAGGCAGGACCTGGGCCAGCGTCACCCGCGGCAAGGCTGCCAGCAACGGGTTCATGTGCAGCAGCTTGCTCGCCTTGCGCCAGGTGCCATCGGGTACCACCAGCAGCCACGGGCGTTGATCCTGATCACCGGCATAAGCAGCCAGAGGCTGAGCCTGATCACCGGGAAACAGCAACGCACTGCGATACCCCGGCACCTCGATCAGCGCAGCCAGATCCGCAAACACTTCACCTACCCGCAACTCGGCATTACGCAGACCCAACGCTGCCAGCTTCGCGGTATTGAGGGCATGACGTACTTCACTCGGATGCTGCAACACCAGCACACGGGTGCGGCTATCGAGGGACGGGATCAAGGGGCAAAGGCAATGGGCTTGTGGGCGCAGGCAACGCTCGCACTGGATTCTGGACATCGGGTTCTCCTGGACGGGCAAAGTGTGCCACAGCAGTCCCGGAAAAAGCCCACTTCCCTGTGGGAGAGATGAAAGACGTCAGCGGTTGAAACGCTCGGCCAGGCTGTACAGGTACTCGGCCATGCGCTCCAGGTCCTGACTGATCTCCGCGCCCTGCTTGGCCTGCCCGGCACTGTGATCGCAGAGCTGGGCGATGCGGGTGATTTGCTGATTGATATCTTCAGCGACATGACTCTGCTGTTCAGATGCCGTGGCCATCTGCTGACTCATACCGGTAATACGGCTGACCGCCTGGGTAATTCCCACCAGTGCCGACTGCACCGCTTCGACACGTTGCACGCTGTCTCTGGAGATCTGCTCGCCCTTGCTCGCCGTGGACACCGCACGTTGAGCGCCGTCACGCAGCGAAGCGATGATCTGGTGGATTTCCTCGGTGGAGGTGCGGGTGCGCTGGGCCAAAGAACGAACTTCGTCAGCCACCACAGCAAATCCGCGCCCCTGTTCACCGGCCCGCGCCGCTTCAATCGCTGCGTTCAGAGCAAGCAGATTGGTCTGCTCGGCAATTGAAGTGATCACATCCACCACACTGCCAATCGACTGAGTCTGCTCGGCCAGGGCGTTGACCGCCTGACCAATGTCATTGACCGCTTCACTCATGCTGCCCATGGCCCGCAGGCTTTGCTGAGCCAGGTCGCTGCCCTGCTGAGCCAACTGATCGGCATCGGCGGCGGCCGAGGCGGTATTCTGTACGTTGTGAGTGACCTCCTGGATGGTCGCGGCCATCTGCGCGATGGCCGTGGCCGACTGATCGGTTTCGCTGCGCTGCCGGTCGAGCATCTGCGCCTGGGCACCGGACAGGTCCGAGGATTGCGCGGCCCGCGCCTTGACCCCGACACCGGCGTCGACCAAGCGGGTCAGCGCGGTCTGCAGCCGCGCTTCCTCGCTGAGGATGGCCAGGTCCAGTTGCCCTTGCAAACCTTTGTTGTCGCTGTAGGTCAGGGCTACAAGCGGGCTGGTGAAAGCTTTCGGATGCTCGGCCAGGGTGCGCTTGAGCACGCGGTTCTGCCGCGATTCGATCAGGTACCAGGCGCTGAGCAGGCTGGTCATCAGCACGCCAAGCGCCGCGTATTGTGGCAGCCACAGGTAACCCGCCGCCGACAGCAGACCGGCGCCAAGTAATGGCCAGCCATGCTCGACCACCTCCCCGACGCGCGCAACCCAGGACACTGCTGCCCGCCCCTGGCGCAACCTTGCATACAGTGCGGTGGCACGGCGGATCTGCTCACGGCTCGGCACCGAGCGCACCGACTCATAGCCACTGATCCGACCGTTCTCGTAGATTGCCGTCACATAGGCGCTGACCCAGTAGAAGTCCCCGTTTTTGGCGCGGTTCTTGACCACGCCCATCCACGGTTTTCCCTGTTTGATGGTTTCCCACATATGACCGAATACCGCGGGCGGCATATCCGGATGGCGCACCAGGTTGTGCGTCTGATCGATCAGCTCTTCGTAGGTGAAGCCGCTGATGGCGACAAACGCGTCGTTGCAGTAGGTAATCCGACTGTTGAGATCGGTGGTGGAAATCAGTCGTTGTTCGCTGGGGAAAGTTCTTTCGTGCTCAGTGACGGGCAAATTCATACGCATCTGTGCGATACCTGCCGAAGGATGATGGGAAAATGACATCAACGCACTACAGGTGTAGCAGAGCATTTACCGAAAAGTCGCCCGCTTGCTGAGGAAATTTCCGGTTCTATTTGAGTTTTTCAGCGGTCATTTCGGTCAGGCCGGCGTGAGCTGCGCCTTGAGCAAATCGCGGAACGTCTGAATCAAGGGTTCGCGACTGCGGCCGCGGCGAATGATCATGGAAAACGGTGCCTGATAGCCGAAGGTCGCCGGTGACAACACGCGCAAATCGCCCTTGTCAGCCCACGCCTGCGCATAGTGTTCCGGCAGGTAACCGATATAGGCCCCGGACAGCACCAGAATCAGTTGTGCCTCCATGCTTTCCACCGTCGCCGCACTGTGTTTGAAGCCGTGACGGGCCAGTTCCGCCTGACTCCAGTAGCCGCGCCCGACCATGCGCTGCTGGGTGATGACCTGTTCGGGAATGCGCCGCTCGTGAAACAGCGGATGGCGGTTACTGCAATACAGCCAGTGCTGCTCACGGTACAGCGGTTGATAGACCAAGCCACTCATGCGCGTCGAGAACGCGCCTATGGCCAGGTCCAGGCGGTTGTCCTGCACCCCCAGCTGCAACTCGTAGGGGCTGGACACCGACAGGTGCAAATGCACCGCCGGGTGTTCCTGGCTGTAGGCGCCAATCGCTTCGGCCAGCGGCAAAGCGCGGTCGCCGACGGTCGAGTCGATCACCCCCAGGTTCAGGGTACCGCGCAACTCGCCCTTGAGCGCTGCGGCGTATTGCTCGAAGCCGTCCATTTCGGCCAGCAGGCGCAGGGTTTCCTGATGGAACAGTTCGCCTTTGCTGGTCAGGCTGAAGCCCCCTCGCCCGCGGTGACACAGGACGATCCCCAGCGCCGCTTCCAGCTGGCTCATGTAGGTGCTGATGGCCGAGGTCGAAAGGTTGAGTTCGCGCTGGGCATTGGCGAACCCCTGATGGCGTACGACGCTGACGAAAATGCGCAGGAGTTTCAGGTCAGGCAGTGCAGAAGCCATGGCTTACAGGGTCCGAAAAGGCGGTGATTGGCAAAAGTCTAACCAGATTTCCGCCGATAGTTTAGAAAAACCTGAACTAAGTATTTGCCGGTAGCGATTCTTTTTGCCCACTACCTTTTGCAGACTCTGCCGCAATGCACCTGCTTGCCAGCACTTCAGGGTTACTAGCCGACCCGCAAGACAGGTTCCAACAACTAAAACAATCGAATCGATGAGGCCCGACCGTGGACAAGATTCTGCACCAACCACTGGGCGGCAACGAAATGCCGCGTTTCGGCGGCATCGCCACCATGCTCCGCCTCCCGCACCTGCAAAGCGCCGAAGGCCTTGATGCTGCCTTCATCGGCATCCCGCTGGACATCGGAACTTCGCTGCGCTCCGGCACCCGTTTCGGTCCACGGCAGATCCGCGCCGAGTCGGTGATGATCCGCCCTTACAACATGGCCACTGGCGCTGCCCCCTTCGATTCGATGTCGGTAGCCGATATCGGTGACGTGGCGATCAACACCTTCAACCTGCTTGAAGCTGTGCGCATCATCGAAGAAGCCTACGACGAAATCCTCGAGCACAATGTCATCCCCATGACCATGGGTGGCGACCACACCATCACCCTGCCGATCCTGCGGGCGATCCACAAGAAGCACGGCAAGGTAGGCCTGGTGCACATCGATGCCCACGCCGACGTCAACGATCACATGTTCGGCGAGAAGATCGCCCACGGCACCACCTTCCGCCGCGCCGCGGAAGAAGGCCTGCTCGATTGCGACCGCGTGGTACAGATCGGTCTGCGCGCCCAGGGCTATACCGCCGAGGACTTCAACTGGAGCCGCAAACAGGGCTTCCGTGTCGTCCAGGCCGAAGAATGCTGGCACAAATCCCTGGAACCACTGATGGCTGAAGTGCGCGAGAAAGTCGGCGGCGGCCCGGTGTACCTGAGCTTCGACATCGACGGCATCGACCCCGCCTGGGCCCCAGGCACCGGCACCCCGGAAATCGGTGGCCTGACCACTATCCAGGCCATGGAAATCATCCGTGGTTGCCAGGGCCTTGACCTGATTGGCTGCGACCTGGTGGAAGTCTCGCCACCTTACGACACCACCGGCAATACCTCGTTGCTCGGTGCCAACCTGCTCTACGAAATGCTCTGTGTCTTGCCGGGCGTTGCTCGCCGCTGACCGACAGGCACCAGGAGCTACAACGAGGCAGGAGCCATGATCGCCAGGTCGCACCAGCGGCCGGCGAAGTAGACGAATGACCGGCGCCGGGCTTGCCTGGCGTCAGGATCGATCTCACCATAATAAAGATAATCGGAGACACCCATGGCCTTAGACTTAATCGTTGTCTTGATCTACGCGGCCGCCATGCTCGCGCTTGGCTGGTATGGCATGCGCAAAGCGAAAACCCATGAAGACTACCTGGTGGCCGGACGCAACCTGGGCCCTAGCCTGTACATGGGCACCATGGCGGCCACGGTGCTGGGCGGCGCCTCGACTGTAGGCACAGTGAAACTGGGCTACGTACACGGTATCTCGGGTTTCTGGCTGTGCGCGGCCCTGGGCCTGGGCATCATTGCCCTGAACCTGTTCCTGGCCAAGCCTCTGCTGCGCCTGAAAATCTTCACCGTGACCCAGGTGCTGGAGCAGCGCTACAACCCCATGGCCCGTCAGGCCAGTGCTGTGATCATGCTCGCTTATGCGCTGATGATCGCCGTGACCTCGACCCTGGCGATGGGCACTGTCCTGCAAGTACTGTTCGAAATCCCGTTCTGGGCTGCGATCCTGCTCGGCGGTGGCGTTGTGGTGGTGTACTCCACCGTTGGCGGCATGTGGTCGCTGACCCTGACCGACATCGTCCAGTTCGTGATCAAGACCGTTGGCCTGATGTTCGTCCTGCTGCCGATCTGCCTGTACCGCGTGGGCGGTTGGGATGAGCTGGTCGCCAAGCTGCCAAGTGCCAGCTTCAGCCTGACCACCATCGGCTGGGACACCATCATCACCTACTTCCTGATCTACTTCTTCGGCATCCTCATCGGTCAGGATATCTGGCAGCGGGTGTTCACTGCCCGTGACGAGAAGGTCGCCAAACGCGCAGGTACCGTTGCCGGTGTCTATTGCGTGATCTATGGCCTGGTGTGTGCGGTGATCGGCATGGCTGCCCATGTGCTGCTGCCGGATCTGGGCAACGCCAACAATGCCTTTGCCGCCATCGTCAAATCCGCCCTGCCTGATGGTATCCGCGGCCTGGTGATTGCAGCGGCGCTGGCGGCGATGATGTCCACGGCCAGTGCTGGCCTGCTGGCAGCCTCGACCGTGCTCACCGAAGACCTGCTGCCAAAGCTGCGCGGTGGCAAGCAGTCGAGCCTGGCGGTAAACCGCCTGTTCACCCTGCTCACCGGTATTGCCGTACTGGGTATCGCCCTGGTGGTCGAAGACGTGATCAGTGCCCTGACCCTGGCCTACAACCTGTTGGTCGGCGGCATGCTGGTGCCACTGATCGGTGCGATCTTCTGGAAACGCGCAACCACTGCCGGTGCAATCACCAGCATGACCCTGGGCTTTGTGACTGCCCTGGCGTTCATGATCAAGGATGGGATGGATGCCAACACGCCGATCTACTACAGCCTGGCGATCGCGCTGGTCAGCTTTGTGCTGGTGAGTGCAATGTCTCGCCGTCCGGCGGGTGCGGTAAACCTGGCCTGATCCAGGCCAACGGTGGCCGTCGCATCGGTTGATGCGGCGGCCCGGGCCAGGCGCCTAGCGACGCGGCTGGCGCTTGCGCTGCTCCTCATCGGTAGGGATCGGCACCGGCTGCAACGGCGGTGGAATCAAGCCCAGAGCCGCAGCCAGGTCATGAAGCCAGTTGAACAGATTGTTTTTCATAACTCCCCCTCACGGGTCAGCCTGCACGGCGTTTCAATCCTGCGATGCTTCATACAGATCATAGCCCCATGTCTTCCATTGCGCATGCTCTAGGACTACAAGTTGGGTCGAATTTGATCTTAATCAAGCCTTGACCGCCACTTCCGCCGTCGCTGTAACTGTTTCCCCTTGTTGCAGATCGATCAGGGCCAGGGTCCCCGACACCCTGCCGCGCAGCCCCAGCCTAACCGAGCAAACTGCGCAAGCGTCGGCGCACCCACTGTTCAGCACTGACCAGCGTTACGCCGAGCAGGACCATGACGGCCCCGAGCACGAAGTTCAGGCTCAGTGGCTCACCCAGCAGCAGCACGCCAAAGGTCACCCCGAACAGCGGGGTAATGAAGGAAAACACCGCCAGGTTCGACGCCAGGTAACGGCGCAGCAACCAGAACCAGGTCAGGTAGCTGAAGAACGACACGATCAGCCCCTGGAACAACAGGCTGCCAATGGACATGGGGGTGAAGTGCACCTGGGTGGCCTGGCCGCTCAGCGTGGCGATCAACAACAAGCCGGCGAAACCGACCGCCAATTGGTAGAACAACGTCAGGGTCGCAGGTGCTTCCGATAGCCTTGAGGCGCGCACCACCACCGTGGTCGCCCCCCAGGCCAGGCCTGCCAGTACGCCAAAGGCATCGCCCAGCAGCATGCGCCCGTCCAGGTCTGACAGTGATACGCCGCCGGCAAAGGCATAGGCAATACCGCCGAAGGCCAGGACGATACCCAGCCATTGCAGTGGCCGCAAGCGCTCGCTCGGCAGCAGCCAGTGCAGGCCCAGGGCCGTGAACACCGGTGCCGTGTAGAGGAACACCGACATGTGCGCCGCCGACGTCAGCTTCAGCCCTTCGGCGATGAACAAAAATTCCACCCCGAACAGCGCGCCGGCCAGCAGGCCGCCCCGCCAAGTGTGAGCCACCTGATCCCAACCGCCGCGAAAGCACATCAGCAGGCCGACCAGTACCGCCGCCATGCCCGAACGCAGGGCCTGCTGCATCACCGGCGCAATGTCCGGCGCGGCCAACTTGATCATCACCTGCTGGATGCCCCAGATCAGGCACAGCACCAGCATCACTTGCAGGGCAAAGGCATCGGTATTACGGCGGATGGCGCTCATTGCAGGCACCCGCTATCGGCTAACGGCATGGCAGAGTCTCGGCAGCTGTGGATCCAGCACCGATTATCAGCGGCTGTGGGCGTTCATTGCCAGCCTTGTGTTGCCTTCAGGCAATTTGCGCCTGCGACGACACCTGATCGAAGGTGGTTTCGTCCAGCGCATCCTCCTGCTCATCGAGCACCTGACGCGGGTGGTCATTGCCCGGGATGCTGCTATCGATCAGGCTGAGCAGGCGTGAACCACGCGCAGTAAGGACGAAGTTTTCGCCGTTGCCGCCAGCGTCCCCCGTCCGGCTTTCGATGTAACCGCGATCGAACAGCAGCTTCTCGTAATCACAGGCGAGGGTCTTGAGGTGATCCAGATCCCCCACTGGCTCGCCTTTAGCGGCCAGATCGGCAGCGTGCTGCTCGGCATAAGGGCGTGGTGTGAAACTGTGACCGGCGCTGTTCTGCACTTCGTGCAGCAGGCGTTCGATCAGGTCCCAGTCGTAGGTGATCATGGCATGACCTCACTCAAGGGTGTGTAAGGTTGTGACCGACGTCTGTCGCTACAGTTCGATTGAACTTTGTGCGCTTCACGCCGCTCAACCGGAAGACTCATGCCACCGCAGCGCTGCCCATGAAAGCCCTGTTGAATATCGCTGCTGCCGCCAGCCTGCTGCTGGCCCTGCCCAGTTGGGCATGCACGCTTGAGGAAGCCACGGAAAAGCGCGAGGCGCTGGCCAAGGAGATCAATGACGAGCTAAAAGGCATGAAGCTGGGCAGCGCCAGCAAGGACCTGCCGGACAAATGCCAACTGATCGACAAACGGTTGCAGGCGTTGAGGACGGTGGAGAAGAAGGTTTGAGCTATCGCGGGGCAAGCCCGCTCCCACAGGCACACATTCAACCCTGTGGGAGCGGGCTTGCCCCGCGATAAATGGCTTTACTCAGCAGCCGGTGCCGGCTTGCGACGCTTGAGCGGCGCCAGACCGTCGGCACTGGCCAGCGGTGCATTAGGCTTCGGCTTGGCGGTCGGCTTGCGCTTGGCCACGACCTTCTTGTCGCCCTTCTTGTCAGTCTTTTTCTTCTTCACGCCAGCAGCCTTGCCCGAGGCCTTGACCTTCTTCGGCCCGCTGTAGGTGCCTTTGACTTCCTTGATGACACGGCGCTCGAAGCTCTGCTTCAGGTAACGCTCGATGCTCGACATCAGGTTCCAGTCGCCGTGGCAGATCAACGAAACCGCCAGGCCTTCGTTACCGGCGCGACCGGTACGACCAATACGGTGCACGTATTCGTCGCCGCTGCGCGGCATGTCGAAGTTGATCACCAGGTCCAGGCCGTCAACGTCCAGGCCACGGGCCGCGACATCGGTCGCCACCAGCACCTTGGCACCGCCCTGCTTCAGGCGCTCGATGGCCAGTTTGCGGTCTTTCTGGTCCTTGTCGCCATGCAGGACGAAGGCTTTGACGTCCTTGGCCACCAAGTGACCGTAGATGCGGTCGGCCATGACCCGGGTGTTGGTGAAGATGATTGCCTTCTGATACGTCTCGTTGGCCAGCAGCCACTGGACGATCTGCTCTTTATGCTGATTGTGGTCGGCGGTGATGATCTGCTGACGGGTACCGTCGTTGAGCTGGCTGACGGTGTTGAGCATCAGGTGCTCTGGGTCTTTGAGCACTTTGCCGATCATGTCGCGCAGGCCGGCACCGCCGGTGGTGGCAGAGAACAGCAGGGTCTGTTCGCGGTTCGGGCACTCGCCGCACAGGCGCTCGACGTCTTCGGAGAAGCCCATGTCGAGCATGCGGTCAGCTTCGTCGAGAACGACCACCTGCACATGCTCAAGCTTGAGGTTACCGGCGTTCAATTGCTCGAGCATACGGCCCGGGGTACCGACGAGGATATCCGGCACCTTGCGCAGCATCGCGGCCTGCTCCTTGAAGTCTTCACCGCCGGTGATCATGCCGGCCTTGATGAAGGTGAACTGTGCGAAACGCTCGATTTCCTTGAGGGTCTGCTGGGCCAGCTCGCGGGTTGGCAGCAGTACCAGCGCACGGATCTCGACACGCTTTTGCTTGAGGTCGACCAGGCGGTTGAGTACCGGCAGTACGAAGGCTGCGGTCTTGCCACTACCGGTTTTCGCCGTTACCCGCAGGTCACGCCCCTGCAAAGCCAGGGGAATGGCGGCCGCCTGCACCGGAGTCGGCTCTTCGAAGTTCAGTGCAGCAACGGCTTTGAGCAGGCGTTCGTGCAGGGCGAATTGGGAAAACACGGGTGTACCTCGGGCATGTGCAGAAATTCAGCCGTATAGGGTAACGTTTTCCAGCGCCCACGCCGAATTTCTTTTGGCATTGATGCACCTTTCCGGGCTCTAATACCCCCTCATTTTCACTTCGGACACCTCAACTACCGCATGGCTATTGAACAGTTCTGGCAAAACGCCCTCGATCTTTGGGGCACTCTTGATCAACATCCCGTGCTGCACGCAGGCCTTGGGCTGAGCCTTCTGCTGGTCATCGCCCTGGTGCTGGGCCGGGTGGCACGCTTCCTGACACTTCACGCCGTCAAGCTACTGGGCCGACAGCCGGCACTGCACTGGATCAATGACCTGCTGCAAAACAAGGTTTTCCACCGTCTGGCGCAGATGACACCATCGCTGGTGGTGCAGTTCGGCCTGAAACTGGTGCCGGAGCTCAATGCCCCCAGCCAGCATTTCCTCGGCAACGTCGCGCTGGCCTTCACCATCCTGTTCCTGATGCTGGCCATCAGTGCCCTGCTCGATGCGCTGCTGGACATCTACGCGCGTACCGAACATGCCCGCACGCGCTCGATCAAGGGTTATGTGCAACTGGCGAAGATGGTGCTCTACGTCTTTGGCGCGATCATCATTGTTGCCACGCTGATCGACCGTTCGCCGCTGTTGCTGCTGTCGGGCCTGGGTGCCATGTCGGCGGTGATCCTGTTGGTGTACAAGGACACCCTGCTGTCATTCGTGGCCAGCGTGCAGTTGACCAGCAACGACATGCTGCGGGTTGGCGACTGGATCGAGATGCCCCAGGTCGGCGCCGACGGCGACGTGGTGGATATCACCCTGCACACGGTCAAGGTGCAGAACTTCGACAAGACCATCGTCTCCATTCCGACCTGGCGCCTGATGTCCGAGTCGTTCAAGAACTGGCGCGGCATGCAGCAGTCGGGCGGACGGCGGATCAAGCGCAGCCTGTTCATCGATGCCGGGGGCGTACGTTTTTTGACCGATGACGAAGAACATCGTCTGAGCCAGGTGCACCTGCTGACCGACTACATCACCCGCAAGCGCAGTGAGCTCAAGGCCTGGAACGAGGCCCAGGGCAATGTGGCCGAAATGTCGGCCAACCGCCGGCGCATGACCAACATCGGCACCTTCCGCGCCTATGCCCTGGCCTACCTGAAAAGCCACCCCGAGATCCAGCCGAACATGACCTGCATGGTCCGCCAGATGCAGACCACCGCCCAGGGCGTGCCGCTGGAAATCTACTGCTTTACCCGTACCACGGTGTGGGCCGACTACGAGCGCATCCAGGGTGACATCTTCGATTACCTGTTGTCGGTCATGCCGGAGTTCGGCCTGAGCCTGTATCAGCAGCCCAGTGGCAATGACCTGCGCGCCGGCCTGCTACCGGCGGGCCTGCCCCACCAGCAACGGACGCTGACTGCCGAGACGACCGAGCCATAGCGAAGCCAGAATCACCGCCAGGGTCGCGCCGGACACCAGACACGCGCCCTTGTTCCACCAGTACAACCCCAGCGCCGTCGGGCACAGGCCCAAAAACAGCAGCACCAGCCACCGCACATCGGTGCTCGGCAGGTGCTGGCTGTTGCCGAACGCCAGGAATGCCGGCAACACCACCAGCAAGGCGCCCAGGTAGAAGGT